>JAOZGF010000216.1 GCA_027491845.1 Thermoproteota archaeon
GGAGTGCATTCATTTGACAGCTACATATAGGGAAAAACCAATTTTAAGGACTAAGTACCATATTAATTGTTACAAACACGCTTAGACAAGATTGGGGTGTTCAAAGGAAACGAAGTATGAAAGGTTGTGTGAAGTGAGCATAGAAAAAATAGTGGATGAAATCTACATGATAGACACGGGGGCCTGGGGCATTAAAAGAGCAATATCTGTTTATCTGTTAAGGGGGAAGTTCTCAGCAATACTTGACTCAGGCTTAAGCACAACAGTTCAGAACGTTGTCACCTCGTTAAAGCATGTTGGAGTTGATCCAAAAGAAATAAGGTTTATATTTGTTTCACATAGACATTTCGACCACGCTGGAGGAGCATCCCCATTACTACATTTCTTCCCTAACGCAGTGATAGGTATACATAATTACAGCGTCAAACACTTACTTGACCCATCTGGAATCAATAAAGGCGCAAGAGATGTCTTTTGCAGATATTTCGCCCCCCTTGAACCTGTCAAGGATGAAAGCAGGATTATTGGCTTGAAAGGAGGAGAAAACATCAGTTTAGGGGGAGATGTTGAAATAGAAGCCATATACGCGCCAGGACACACGTCAGATTCAATTGTTTTTTATGAAAAGAAACACGGGTTCCTGTTCGCTGGGGACTCTGCAGGGATCTATAACAGGTTTAAAAACAAATTCGTCCCTACAGCTTTCCCGCCAAGCTTCAAAAGCAGATTATACATAGAATCCATTAAGAGGTTCATGGAATTAAACCTAAAAATTTTAGCTTTCGCCCATCAAGGGTACCTTCAAGGAAAAAACATGAAAGATATGTTGATGAAAAGCATAGAATCTGTTGAAACATGGGAAAAAGAAATAAAAGACCTATCTACAGCAAATAAAGACATTAAAACAATCAGAGAGGCCATTATGAAGAGACACAGTGAAGTTCTCGATATTTTTCCCCGAGAAATCCAAAAGAAAATTTTTGACTCATTTATAAACGCATTTCTAATTAACATACAACTAAAACAGGATGACAACCTTTAAAAAAGGTCAAATGACTTTTTTCTATGATTAATGCAGGCCTCAACACCTTAGAAAGCTTTGTTAACCAAGGATCTTTAAACACTACATTTTAGGTGGAACTCATCGCTGAAAAGAGAAAACTACTCAAAAAGGTGTCAAGGCCTTTCTCGGTTTATCATAAAAATTTTAAGGAAGATTACTCAAAAAAGTTATAACCCCCTACTAAGGGAGTTGGAAAAAATGCCTACCGTAATTGTGTGTGTAAAACAAAGCTATGAAGTTACGGAAATAAAAATTAACCCTACAAACAATAAACCCATTCTGGAAGGAGTGCCGCTGGTGATAAGTGAATACGATAAAAACGCCATTGAGGAAGCCGTAAGGATCAAGGAAAAACATGGATGGAACGTTTCAGTAATCACTGCCACACCTTTCGAAGCATCCAAAACAGTCAAGGAAGCACTGGCCATCGGGGCAGACAATGCTTACGTTATAAACCACAAAGCCTTTGCGGAATCAGATACATACGTAATGGCGCGCGTTGTATCTGAGGCCATAAAAAAAATAGGAGAATACAGTTTAATTCTCTGCGGAGAAGGAAGCTCTGATTCGTTCACAGGAAGATTCGGACCCATGGTGGCTCAATTCCTAGGGATACCTGAGGTAGCCTACGTAGAAGAATTGAACATTAAAGACAATAAAGTTGAAGTCAAGCGATCTGTCGAAGAAGGAGAAGAAACAATAGAGGTTGAGATGCCTGCCTTACTAACAGTGACAAGCAAAATCAACGAGCCAAGAATCCCTACCCTCATGGACATATTAAAAGGGTCAAAGAAACCCATCACTCAATGGACAATTCAAGATCTAGGGCTAACGGAAAAGGACATAGGAAAAAACGGATCCACAACACATAACATAGACTTCTACGCCCCACCTATGAAGAGAAAAAACGTGATAATTGAAAAAGAAAAGATTGAGGAAGCTGTTGATGAACTAATAAGGTCTCTTCAAAAGGAGGGTGTCCTTTAGTCGAGGAGGTGTTCACATTGCCTGAATATAAGGATGTTTGGGTTTACTCTGAAAATCCAGATGTTCGGCTTGAATTATTGGCCAAGGCAAAAGAACTATCGTCAAAAATAAACTGTGGAACAGGGCTTGTTCTGCTTGGGCAGAACTTAAACAAGGAAACTGAAGAATTTTCTAGATATGGGGCAAACAAGCTTTACGTTGTAGATAACGTAAACTTAAAAGAGTTTCACCCCTCAACTTACGCTGAAGCACTTGCAAAATTAATTGAGAAATACAGTCCCCAAATAATGTTGATCGGTGCAACTAAAAAAGGGAAAGAAATGGCTCCGCAGGTAGCTGTTAAAACGGGTTCAAGCTGCCTTTCAGATTGCGTTTCCATAGATGTTAACGAGGACGGGAATCTAATAGGTGAAAGATGGATTTACGGTGGGAGCACCATTGCTAAAATGGTTGCTGTTAAAAAACCGCAAATAGCTACTGTGCCCCCTAAAACATTCGAGAAAACAAGTGAAACAACTGAGAAATCAGAGATTATAAGGGAGGAAATAGAGATACCGGAACCTAAGACAAGAATTGTGAAACTAGAGAAGAAAAAAGGGGAAAAAGTAGGCCTTGAAGAAGCGGAATACGTGGTTTGCGTTGGAAGGGGGCTAAAACAAAAAGAAGACCTTAAAATGATTGAGGAGTTGGCGAACGCATTAGGAGGAGTGTGGGGTGTAACAAGGCCACTGGCAACAGACCTAGACTGGGGAATAACGGAATGGGTTGGATTATCAGGTCACTACGTTAACCCGAACCTTTACATAGGCATCGGCTTGTCAGGATACATTCAACATGTAGCAGGGATTCGTGGTTCAAAGATAATCGTTGCAATAAATAAGGATCCTGAAGCACCGATATTTAAAGTAGCTGATTACGGCATAGTTGGAGACCTTTACAAGGTTGTTCCAGTGCTAATTGAAGCTGTAAAGAAGGCAAAGAAGTAGTTTAGGGCTCAAAATATGGCAGCTAGCCTAAAAGAGTTTTTCCAAAAATTTTTGAATCAAAAAAATTTTTATTGAAGGAAAGATTGAAACTGTTGAGGTGAAAAGGAAATGGTGGATTTTAGCTTTACGGAAGAACAAGAGCTCTTCAGGCAGTCTGTAAGGGAATGGGCTCAAAAAACACTGCCTCCAGAAAGAATAAGGGAGATAGATAAAGGACCTAAGATTCCAACGGACATTATAAAGGAAATGGCTAAAATGGGTTTGCACGCGCCAACTATCCCAACGGAATATGGAGGAATGGGTGCAGACATGGTTACAGCATGCATAGCTGCAGAGGAAATAGCTAGGCAAGATATAACGATAGCTGTTCCCGTGTATTACCTGCTTAACGCTGGATGGGCGAAAATAGTTGACCTATTTGGAACAGAGCAATTAAAGGAGGAACTATTTCCAAAAGCTGTCAAGGGAGAAGCCTTTATAGGGATCGCTACAACAGAATCGTCAGGTGGTTCGGATATTGTAGGTGCCACCAGGACTGTTATGAGAAAAGAGGGAAATAAGTACATTGTCAATGGAGAAAAAATGTATATTTCAGGAGTCTTAGAGACGCTTGAGATAGGTGGAGGATTCGTTACAACAGCATATATAGATAAATCAAAGGGAAGGAAAGGGATAAACCTGTTTTTCTGTCCAATAAAAGACGTTAAAGGGGTTACACCTACAACTGTTGAAGATATGGGCAGATCAGGCCTGTCAACAGGTGGCTGGGCGATGGAAAACGTAGAAATACCTGACTACTACTTATTAGGGGAAGAATACAAGGGATTCTATCATGTAATGGAAGGCTTCAACGTTGCAAGAACTCTAGTTGCAGTAACATGTATAGGGGCTGCTGAAGGAGCAATAGAGATGGGTATAGAATACGCTAAACAGAGAGAAATGTTTGGAGGACCTCTTGCTGCATTGGAGGGATTCCAGTTCCAATTAGCTAAAGAATACTCAAAGATACAGGCTGCGAAATGGATTGTCTATCGGGCTGCATGGATGCTTGATCAGCACTATCAAAAAGGTAAATTCACTGCTTCAGACCTCAACCTCGCGGTTGCAATGGCGAAATGGCTTGCCCCAATATGGGCTTTCCAAGCGATGGTCAGGGTTCAAACATGGCACGGTGCATACGGTTACACGAAGGAATGCCTTATTGAGGCAGGGATAAGGGGTGTCAGATCATATTCTGTAGGAGCAGAGGGAGCTCAGGACATAATGAGAATAATTATTGCAAGGGAACTCTTGGGAACAGAGTATTGGAGAATGGTGAAGAAAAGGCAGTTATAACAACTATTCTTTAACCCAATTCTTTATTTTATGTTCATTTGTTTCAAGTTCTTGATAGGTACTTTCCTTTCTTATTTTTAAGGTTTAAGTGTTACTCCTCTACTCTCTAGTTCCCCTGCAACATAACTTAAACCCACCTTGCTTAAAGTTGACCTTCTAGGCATCCCGTTTTCATCCCATCCCCTTTCCTCATAATACCAGTTCAACAAAGTGTTGTAATCTTTCCTGCTTAATCTCTTCCCTCTTAAATAGCCTTTCTCTAATGGTTCATCGAACCATCTAGCAGGCGGAACATCCATTTCCCTGCTCCAGCCACCGTACTCCCTTATCCAGAAACACCTGATTAAGTTATATATTCTGTCAGATATTTTGAAAACATCCTCCATAGACACCTTTATACCCGTAGCTGCTTCAAGGAACCTTGGATACCACTCTAAGTTAAATCCAAGTTCAATCCAAGGCAGCCTGCAACATACTGCCGCCTCAAATAACCCTCCTCTTAGCCTCTGCATTTCTATTAGTTTTAAGACTTTCTCCCTAGTTATTAGGTCCCTGCCCATTTTCACTTCGAGAGCTATAAACCATGCGTCTTTATGGTGAGCCCCAATGGGTGAGGTTGCAAACGCTAACGCCATGCCAGGAGCCGCATGACAATCATAGGCGGATATTTCTAGTCCCTTAATTTGCATTGCAAATTCCTTTCCTTTTCCAATTAATTGGGAAAAAAGCCTTACTCCTTCAGCTAACTTGTTTCCTATTCCGTCCCTAGTTGTGATTTTCTCAGCTAACCTCATCATTGCCTCGCCATTCCCCCATTTAAGCGAGATTTCATCCAATTCCTGTTCCTGGATCATTTCTCGTGTATGTAACTCTGTCACAAATCCTAGAACGTTGCCTAAGGAAATTGTATCTACTCCTTGTTTATCTGCTAGAAGATTCAACGCCAGAACGTCATCCATTGAATCTATGGCTAGATTTGATCCGAGCATGCCTACGTTTTCGTAGTCTACTTCAACCAGGGAGCCTTCGAATAAGCCTTCCCTTATTTCACAAACGTTTCCACATTGCATGTTACATTTTGGGCAGCCTGTCCTCTTTACTTTGTATTTTTCCTCCATCACGTCCCCATTTATGTTGTCCGCTTTGTCAAAGACGCCTTCCTTAAAGTTCATGGTGGGAAGATCACTGTTTTCCTGGCTCCAGTCAACAGTCATCATCGTTCCCTGCCTAATCCAGTAGTTATAATTATCCTTTTTAAGGATTTCTTGGTATGCTTCCCTTCCCAGTTCCTTAATCTTTTCAGGGTAAAGGACAGGTAGTTCCCCTGATCCCTTAATCACGATTGCTTTAATGTTCTTGCTACCCATAACAGCCCCCATTCCTGGTCTACCACCGGATCTTCCTCTCTCTGAAATTATGACAGCGTATCTCACATGGTTTTCACCTGCTGGACCTATAACCAGGATACCTGCATCTCCATGTTCTTCTTCTAGTTCCTCCTCCACCTCAAAAGTGTTTTTGCCCCATAGATGCGGTGCTTCAATGAAACTAACCTCCCAGTCCTCAATCAATATAACTGTTGGCTTCTTCGCCCTCCCCTCGATAACCACTGCGTCATAACCCGCTTTTCTTAATTGCACTGACGCCTTGGTCCCAATGTTTCCGTCCCCGTAACCCATTGTAAGCGGGGACTTAGATGCAATAACCATTTTTCCGCTGCTAGGAATGTTTAAACCTGTTAAGGGACCTGTTGCAAGTATTAACTTGTTCTGAGGTGAAAGGGGGTGTGTTCCGCTTGAAAGTTCATCCCAAAGTATCTTTATTGCAAACCCTCTACCGCCTAAATATTCCTTGGCCATCTCTTTACTTAGCCTTTGCACAACATGTTTTGGCTTGCTCACGTCTATTCTTAAAATTTTTCCACACCATCCCTCGCTAATCAAACACGTTCTCTCCTTAAAAAAAATTATCCGTACCTATATCTTATTCCGAAGCCTCCGCGCGGGTAACTCCAACTTAAGGCTTCTTTAGGACAAGAAACCCTGCATGCACCGCACTCTAGGCATCCTTCATAGTTAAAGATAACTTCTCCATCTTTAAGCTGATACAGGTTTGCAGGGCAAACTAAAACGCAGATTTTTGTTTCACATTGTTCCCTGCACTTTTTTTGGTCAAGTTTAATGTGTTCTTCCTTGTCCACATTAAAGGAGTTCCAGCCTAGTTTTTCCTCAACATCAACCTTCTTAATTTCTTTTTCCTCCCTCATATGGATTTCCTCGCACTCAGCATGTCCTTAAGAGCTTGGAACAACGAAATCTTTCCTTTCATTTCTTCTCTGAGGGTTTCCCAAATCTTTTTCTTAGGTCTACCGTTGACGGTAAACAGGTTTTCCATTAAACTGCAAAGGAGGTCTGGGTATGTTGTGTATATTCTTGGATTTTCAAGGAATTTGGGCGCCATCCTGAAGGTTTCTAGGTCCTTTAAAACAAAGGACCTCTGGAGGAGTTCTCTGTAATGGGACAATGCTCTACCTGTAAAGTCTCCTTCATCAATGGCTTTCTTGGCTGTTTCAGCCGCATACATGCCTGAAGCAATTGCGAAGTCGGCTCCCCTCGTGGTTATTCCATTGTTCAAACCTAGGCCAGCTGCATCACCCACAAGCATTAAGCCATCCATGTACAGGTTAGGAAGCATGTTGTAGCCGCCTTCAGGAACAAGATGCGCTGAATATTCAACAGGTTTGCCTCCCTTTATTAATTTCCTTATAAAAGGATGCCTCTTAAAGTTCTCAATTAAAACGTAGGATT
>JAOZGF010000217.1 GCA_027491845.1 Thermoproteota archaeon
GAGAGGAAATAAAGAAGTTCGATAATCCGCTTAACATAGCCAATTATTTCCATCGGGAAATAAGGGAAGGAATGAAATTAATGGGTTTCTCCATTGACTGGAGAAGGGAATTTACCACAATAGATCCCCACTACAGTAAATTCATTGAGTGGCAGTTCAGGAAACTGTATGAGAAAGGATACCTAGTTAAAGGGAGGCATCCTGTGGGTTGGTGTCCTGATTGCGAAAATGCAGTGGGGCAACATGATACTTTAGAAGACAAAGAACCTGAAATAGAAGAAACTCTTCTCATTAAATTTAAACTTCAAAACGGTAAGGTAATTCCCGTAGTTACTTTCAGGCCTGAAACGATTTTCGGCGTAACCAACGTGTGGGTTAATCCCGAAATAGAGTACGTGGAAGCCGAGTTAAACGGAGAAACATGGATAGTTTCCAGGGAAGCAGCAAGGAAGTTGAAATACCAAGGGCACAAGGTTATTGAGAAATCATGGGTTAAAGGTGAAAAACTCTTAGGGGAAGAGGTGGTCAACCCAGCTACTCAAGAAAGAATTCTTATTTTGCCTGCGGAGTTTGTTGACCCAGCATATGGCTCAGGAATAGTTATGTCCGTCCCTGGACATGCTCCGTTCGACTATGTGGCGTTGAGAGATATTAAGCGTAACTTAGATGAAATAAAAAAGTACGGCTTGGATGAAAAAGAAATAATGAAAATCAAACCCTTCTCCATAATTGAAGTTGAAAGCTTCAAGGGAGTTCCAGCCCAAGAAATTGTTGAGCAACTTAAAATAAAGGACCAGCATGATCCTAGAACCGAGGAAGCGACAAAAATACTTTACGGAAAAGAATTTCATTCAGGCATTATGAAGGAAAACACTGGAGGATGCGCAGGCCTACCAGTTCCAAAGGCAAAGGAAAAAGTAATGAGTAACCTTATCCAAGAAAGAAAAGCTGAAGTTTTTTACGAAATAGTTAATTCACCAATATATTGCAGGTGTGGAGCCCAAGTTCTAGTTAAGGTAGTTGAAGACCAATGGTTTATTGATTACGGAAATCTTTCTTGGAAGAACAATGTTAGGAAACATTTAAACAAGATGAGTATTGTTCCTTCCGAGTTAAAAAAGGAGTTCATGGATGTTGTTGAATGGTTAAAAGCAAAAGCATGTGCGAGAAGAAGTGGGCTTGGGACAAGGCTTCCGTGGAATCCTGACTGGATAATTGAAAGCCTAAGTGACTCCACAATTTACATGGCTTACTACACAATTTCACCTTACCTAAAGAATAACAGTTTTCCTTTAAACAAACGAACAGACGAGGTATTTCATTATGTTTTTCTCTCAGAAGGAGACCCTGATGAAATACAAAGAAAACTGGGCATACCTGCAGCGATTCTTACAAAGATGAGGGAAGAATTCAATTATTGGTACCCTCTAGACTCTAGGCACAGCGGGAGGGACCTAATATGGAACCACCTGACGTTCTTCATATTTAATCACGTTGCAATCTTCAATGAAGAACACTGGCCGAAACAAATTGTGGTGAATGGATCGGTGTTGATGGAGGGAAAAAAAATGAGCAAGACACTGGGAAACATAATACCAATTAAGCAGGCTATAGAAAGGTATGGGGCAGACACGCTTAGGATTTCTTTACTAGGTTCCGCAGACATCCTGTCAGACGCAGACTTCAGCGAATCTGTGGCTAAATCAACCTTTTCAAAGATAAGTAAACTGTTAAAGATCGTTAAGGAATACGCATCTACTGAAAAAACCGATTTAAAGAAGGAAGAGATGGGTATATGGGACAAATGGATTGTTTCAAGAATAAACACACACATTTCAGAAATAACTGAGGCAATGGAGAAATGTGAAACAAGGAAGGCACTGCTTCATTCGTTTTACCTTTTCGACCAAGAAATAACAAGATATTTGAAGGCTGTTTCTGAGAGAGCGAATTCGAAGTTAACCCGTAAAGTTATGAATTACGTTTTAGATAGGTGGGCTAGGTTAATTTCACCAATAGCCCCACACATAGCTGAAGAGACCTGGGAGATGCTAGGAAACAACACATATGTTTCAACAGCTCCCTGGCCGAAACCAGACCCATATTTTATAAGCAAAGAATATGAAAAAGCCATAGAATTCATAGACAACCTTCTAACAGATGTTTCATCCATATTAAGGGTTTTTAAAGGCAAACCAAGAAAGGCACATGTTTACGTAGCCGATCCATGGAAGTACGATTTAATGGATGAAATACTAAAAATACGGAGTAAAACAGGGAAAATAGAACCGAGAACAACCATAAAAACAATAGTTTCTCTGGAAAGGTTCAAGGAGAAAGCCAAGGAGGTTCCTAGGATTGTAAAGAAGATTATAAGCTTAGGTCTATGGACGTGGCTTCCGTCGGCTGAAGAAGAATTTAGGGTTTTAATCGAGGTTAAAGATTACCTAGAAAAAGAAACAGGCCTTAAAATCAATGTTCAAAGGGAAACGCAACCTACATTTGACCCCATGCACAGGGCCAAAGAATCTCTGCCTGGAAAGCCAGGCCTATACTTGGAATGAGAAGTTCATTGAACAAGGGTTGACAATTCCTTCAGAATCCTAAGTTTTTTTTCTCTAATCCCTGAATCTATTTCCATGTTCCTCAGCAGGTTTTCAAAGAACCTTATGGTTTCATTGTAAGTTTTATAGTTTAGAGGAAACGGAACCCCGTCTTTTCCTCCGTGTGCAAAGGAAAACTTTGCAGGATCCTTCCAGCTCAATGGACATCCGAAAATAAGAGCTGAAGTTAAAGCAAGGGCCCTTATAGTGGAGGCACCCATTCCTTTAATTTCTAAGAGACCTCTAAAAGAACCGACACTTAGCTCGTAGGCTTTCATTAACGCATCCCAATTAATTTTTTTGGGCATCACGAGAAATGAAGGAAATTTAAACTTAGGGATAGGTAAATTGTCTCCCATAATGCTTTTCTCTCCCTTTAAAGTTCTATCAGCCTCAGCAACAAGTTTCTTTAAAGTTCTCATATTTTCATTTACTAGTTCTATACATGAATTCCTGCATTCCCTGCTGTTCCTTGAAGTTAGGTCAAGGACAACATTCTCCCGCAACTGAGTAATTATACCGCTATGTGGTTCTTCGACAGGGTCCCTTATAGCTGGAGAAAACCAATGATATCTGCGGGCTTTTTTAACCAATGTATTCATGCCTTGCTGGATAACAACCCAATCCCCCTTTTCAGAGATAACCATGACGTGATGATAGAGTTTGTATCCGTCTTGGAGCACTGAATTATCTATTTTTGCTGTTAAACCACTCATAGACATGAGATACTTAATCTTATATGTTGATAAGCCGTAAGTTAAGCACAAATCCTCAATTTCATCCTTTGCTTTAACCGATGCCCTCCCTTTCCCTCCAACAAGGGCAACTCCATGTTCAACAGGATCCAAGGCTTCCTTTAAAGCAGCGCAAACAGTTGTAGTTAAACCTGAACTATGATAATCATAACCTAAAACGCATCCCAGTGCTTGGAAAAATACAGGGTTCGAAAATCTCTTTAAAAGTTCATTTACGCCATATTCCTCGATAATAAATTCGCAAATTAACTTGCCAAGTGTCTTCATTTTAACAAAGAGAGCCCGTGGACATCTTCCGTAATGGAGGGGGAGTTCAGCTAAGCCTGTTCTCTTCACGTTGAGACACACCCTAGACTAACTAAATATCTTAAATCTTAATTTTTTAAAAAATAGAGTTCCTGTAAAACAGTTGCCGTTTAGAACAGTTTTTGAGGAAATTAAAGTTTTCACTTCTTCAACTCACCTTTTAATAAGATAAATTCTAGGCATAACCTAAAACTTTTTATTAACAATGTTTAGTAACTAAAACAAGCCCTCATTGGCTTTAGGGGGAATTGGGGGTTGAAATTTGAGCGAGAAATTCGACGTCATTGTTGTAGGTGCAGGCCCAGCTGGATGTGCTGCAGCCCTTAAGTTGGCGAGGGAAAACGTTAACGTTTTAGTTATTGAACGAGGCACCTATGCAGGATCCAAAAACATGATGGGCGGAGTGCTTTACTCAAAAGTTCTTAATGACTTAATACCTAACTTTTGGGAGGAGGCGCCTGTTGAGAGACACGTAACAAACAATGCACTTAGCTTTCTGACAGAGGACAGTGCATTAAACATTGAGTATAGAAACGAAAGAAAATTCGGCAGTCCCCCGTACAATAGCTTTACAGTGTTAAGAGCGAAATTTGACAAGTGGTTTGCAGAGAAGGTTGAAAATGAAGGCGTAATGATCGCTACAAACATAAGGGTTGATGACTTAATAAAGGAAAATGGCATGGTTAAAGGAATAATCGCTGGACCTGATAAGATAGAAGCCGATATCGTGATTGCGGCTGACGGAGTTAACTCCATTTTAGCCCAAAAAGCCGGATTGAGAACAGATCTTAAGCCAATTGAGGTTGGTTTAGGAATAAAGGAGGTTTTAGAGTTACCTGAAGAAGTAATAAATGAAAGGTTTAACCAGGAAGGAGACGAGGGGACAGCTCATCATTTCGTCGGCGCCTTCACGATGGGCGTCCAAGGAGGAGGTTTCATATACACGAACAAGGAGAGTTTGTCTATAGGTGTCGTTGTAAACCTGGAGTCCTTGATCAAGAGAAAGGTTGAATCCTACGTTTTAATTGAGAACTTTAAGAGGCATCCTTTTATAATGAAATTAATAAAGTGAGGCAAACCGGTTGAATATTCACCGCCTCATCTTCCTGAAGGCGGCTACAACATGCTGC
>JAOZGF010000236.1 GCA_027491845.1 Thermoproteota archaeon
GTGGAAGATTTCGAAGACCAAGATATCGGAGACGAGTACTGCTTTTTCGGTTCCCCAGAGAGCCCAGGCGCTTAGTTTACCTCTACGTCTGGTACCTTTGTCAATTATGTCGTCTTGGATTAGAGCGGCTGTATGGGCGAACTCGTAGGCTGCTGCTATTGGTATAGCCGGCTTCGGGTCTCCGCATATGGCTGAGCAGGATAATAGGGCTAGGAGAGGCCTTAACCTTTTTCCGCCCGCCTTAATAACGTATCGTAGGGGAAGTTCTAGGAAGGCTGGATAGTTTACAGTTACCTCCTCGAGTTTCGAGTTTATAATATCAATATAATTTTGAACGGATCTCAGAAATTCTTCGTCTGAACACCAGGTTTCGGCTTTAAATCTGTCGTCGGTTTGCAAAATTCATCAAATATTGATTTAAATAAGGAAAAATTTAAATTTTTCGCCTTTTTAGGTTAAATAAGTATTTTTAAATGGTTTTAAAGCAAAATATAGGAGAATAATGCTTATATTCGTATTTGAAAGGAGAATAACAGAATAAAACAAAATGTTTATAGAACTTTAAACTGGTGGACATCTATTTTGAGGTGGATGACCTCAAGCTTAACGTTTAACATGGCTTCAAGGCAGCCCTTCATTATTTCGGATGGCAACGCTGGAGAGACCACCTGAATTATAATTTCTGAAGACTTCTGGAATTGGCCCCACCCCATGTCTGACAGAATCTTGAAAGCTGCATCCCAGTCTTGGGAGCATTCCACCTGATGCTGGAAAAGGAGGAAAGAAGAGACGATTTCTCCTATTTCACGGCCCACGTCTTCATGGTCTTCGGGGGGAACATGCTCCACGAGGAGTTCCAAGGCTTTTTTCATCAGCACTATAACTCTTACAGGGCCTACGTTCATTACGCCGGGCTGCCATCTGTCCAGCGTATATGATATGCCAAACTTCACGCATTTCTCGACAAACTCTTTAAGAGATCTTATCCGGCCTTCTGCGATGAGATTTTCTATGTATCTTACGTCTTCTTCGTCCAGCTCGACGGAGGTAACTCTGCTCATAGAGGCCACTTATGTTGTTTCTTTTAAATAATATTTATCATGTTTATACATAAATATTTTTCATTAAATGAAAGTATACATTAAATTTAAAATCGAAAAAATTGAAGATGCCTTAAAAGTATTTCGACAATTGATATTTAAACCTTGGTAAGATTTATCTATGATTTAAGAAGGTTAATCTTTTGTGCTAGGACAAACACTAGCAGGTGTTATGTTTGCAAGACAGCGTTGCGAAGACTGGGATCACAGGGCTTGACGACCTTCTAGGCGGAGGAATACCGCGTGGAAGATGCATCCTCGTAGTGGGGGGGCCTGGAACAGGTAAAACCATTTTGGGCGCTCAGTTCATCTACAACGGAGCCAAAAAGTATGGGGAGAAAGGCTTAATCGTAACCCTCGAGGAAGGCGGGGAAGTGCTTAAAGCAGACATGGCCAAGCTCGGATTAAACCTTGACGAACTGGAAAATTCTGACATGATAAAAATTATAGACCAGTCCGTTGTAAACTACCTTCCCTCTGAAAGGTTTAAGGAGCTTGTGAAGTTTATGGGGATGCCTGTTTTCAAAGCTGCAAGCCTCCTAGAGGCTTTAAAGAGAGGCATAAAATCCATTAACGCTTCAAGGGTCGTAATAGACTCAATTTCTGCTTTAACCTTTCAGGTGGCAGACCCTGTTGAACGTAGACTTTACACTATGCTTATCTTTAAAACCCTTCTCGACTCGGGATGCACCTCCATAGTGATTTCAGAGGCTAAAACAAGTCAGCTGGAAAGAGAATTCATATTTGAAGAGTACCTGTCAGACGGGGTTATAGTTCTTCAGAACATCTACCAGGAGGGAAGCCTAATTAAAAGTGTTTATGTTGAGAAGCTTAGAGGAGCTTCTCATGACACCCAACCCCGTCCATACAGAATAGACCAAGGGGGGATAACAGTCTTTCCAAAGGAGAGAGTATTCTACAAGCTTTAGAGCGGGAAAAAAGAGAGAATGTGAAAAAAAATGGGTTCAATTATACAACCTTGGAGGACTATTAGGGAATGAGTTCTCCCAGCGGCTCGGAAGCTGAAACTGTCTCCAACAAGAAACTAGCGATAATTTTCAAGCTTCTGAGCAAGGGAGAACTTAACATTGCCCCTGTCATAGACCATAGCGTAGGTGTAAGGTATCCTTACGTTGAGAAAAATTTAAACATTAAACCTGAAGAGGCTTCAAAGTTTCTTGAAAGCCTGATTAAAGAGAGAGTTCTGACGAAAAACCTTTACGACAAGGTTTTTGCATGCCCCAGATGTGAGTCTGTAAATCTTTCACCTAAGGGGATATGTCCAAGCTGCGGGTCCTTTGACATAGACAAGAAAAGGCTGCTGGAACATTTAAAGTGCGGGACAAAGTTTGTTGTGAACAAGCTTTTCGAAGGCACTAAGCCTGTTTGCCCTAAGGACAAAACTGAGCTGGAAAATCATGAGTACAGGATTTTGGCTTCATGGTTTGAGTGCAACGTCTGCAAGAAGAAGTTTGACACTCCAGAGGTTGGGGTGCACTGCCTAAACTGTGGCTTAGACTTTAAGGCGAGGGAAGGCGAATTCAAGGAAATCTACT
>JAOZGF010000239.1 GCA_027491845.1 Thermoproteota archaeon
AGAGTAGGGTTAAAGGGGACCGATGGAAGAGAAACTTTATTGAAAGCAATCAAAATGGGTGCAAAGCCACTAGCCCCTGGGAGAGCCGTTGAAACGTTGAATCTGCTTCGAGACGTTAAAAGAGCTTTTCAACTCTTTGTTTATCCAGGTTTAATGGGTGAAAAAGAGGCCTTAGATGCCGGATTTAAACCCAAGGTGCTGGGCAATCTTTCCTCCGAAGAAACAACAGGTGAAGACACCGCCAGGGCCGCATACGAAATGGCTGAGCAACCTGTAGACCTACTGGTTTTCGTTGGAGGGGACGGAACAGCTAGAGACATCCTTAGAGGACTGGAGAAATCAGGAAATACTGTTCCTGTTTTAGGGGTCCCATCAGGTGTTAAGATGCATTCAAGTGTTTTCGCAGTAAACCCTGAAGCCGCTGCAAGGCTAATAAGGTCTTTTTTAAGGAAAAACCTTCCGTTGGAAACAGCTGAAGTAATGGATATAGATGAGGAGAGTTTCAGGAAGGGTAGGCTGTCAGCAAGGCTATATGGGTACATGAAGACAATTCATGAACCCCAATTGATGCAGCCCACCAAAATAGCTAGTCCATCAACAACAGATGAAGTGGCAAATCAACTTGAAATAGCGGAATACATAGTTCGTGGAATGGAAAAGAACGTCATATACATTCTTGGGCCGGGTTCAACCTTAAACGCCATAGGCAAAGTACTTGGAATAAAAAAAAGCCTACTTGGAGTTGACTTGGTTAGAAACGGAAAAATAATCTTGAAAGACGCCAATGAAAAACAAATCCTAGAAGTGATTAAAAATAAACCAGCTAAGATCATAGTTACTCCAATCGGAGGTCAAGGTTTCATTTTCGGCAGGGGAAATCAGCAAATAAGCCCTGAAGTGATAAGGAAGGTCGGAATAAACAACATAATAATTATCTCCACCAGAAGGAAATTAAGCAACTTAAAGAAACTAAGGGTGGATACAGGCGATCCAGGGCTTGACGAAAAACTAAGAATTCCCTTTAAAGTAATAACAGGGTGGAATGAAGAAAGAATGTTAGGAGTAGAGTGAGTAGAGTAAGTAGAGTAAAGGTAGATTAAAATAAGTTGACTAAACCAAAAGAGGGGTTAAAAAAGGGGTTAAAGTTGGGCGGAAAAAGCAGGGTGATCGTGGTTAAAGGGAAAAACCCATTGAAAATGGTTGAAGAAGGACTAAGTTACTTTTCCTGTCCCTCAAAGGAAATTGTTTTGAAACCCAACCTAATAAACCACCAGCCTCCTCCCACAACAACTCCCGTGAAAACGGTTGAGGCAGTGGCTAAGTATTTCTTGGAAAGCAACTTTGAGGTGTCCATAGCGGAAGGGTCTGGGTGGTCAGATACTCCGTATGCGTTCAAAAAACTAGGCTATCAAGGATTAGCGGAAAGACATGGTGTTAAACTAATTGACCTAAACAGGGACACCTACATTAAAAAGAAAAATGAGGCTTCAATTGTTCTAAAAGAATTCTGGATTCCTTCCTCCTTGAAAAATAAATACCTAATTTCAATCCCTGTTTTAAAGGAACACTCCATAACCACAGTGACCCTTTCAATGAAGAACATGTTAGGAGCAGCTCCACCAAACAAGAACATTGTGGCAAGGAAGGGAGACCTCCACAGAATAGGGATAAACGAAAGCATTGTCGACATAAATCTTTACCTCAAACCAAACCTAGCAATCATAGACGGAATAGAAGCAGGCCTGGGAGGGGAACTCAACTCTAAACCTAAGAAAACCAATGTAATGATTTTCTCTGACGACCTGGTTGCAGCTGACTCTGCAGGGGCCAAATTCTTAGGGTATGACCCCATGAAAATCAGGCACATCAGGCTGGCGATGGAGAAAGGGCTAGGTAGCTTAAAGTATGAGGAAGTTGAAGTTTAGACTTCCAGTTTTCCAAACAGAACAAATGAACTACTCTTACTAACTCAACTTTTTAGCTCAATAAAGAAGACGCAGGACTCACTGTTCCACCATTTGCACTCCTCCTCAAAGCATTCCACACCTTTTCCTGTTAGTTCTTCAAATAAGTTTTTTAGGAACCCCTCCATGTATTTGCAAGGCCTCACCTTCGCCCCCTCCAAAGGACTGTTTAACCACCTTATTTTAATGTAATCATTATTTCTCTCCTTTACTTCAAGTTTACCCCATCCAGTATACCTGAAAACCTAAAGTATCTTGCCCACTTCCCTCCAAGGATCACTTACTTGGACCAACTTCTTTATGCATTGGGCAGCGGATTTTCCAGCATGCCTCCCGAATCTCAGGAGAAAAATGCCTATTCCCTTTTCCCCGATAATGTCCCCAACTTCCTCTATTATCCCTTTCATGTTTTCTTCTTCAGTTATGAAGATTCTTTTCCCAGCCAGCCTTATTACTCCCTCCTCTGAATCCATTTCAACATGGGTGAGGAAAGGCTTCAACAGTGGTATTAATTTAAGAACTTTGCTCATGATTGTTCCTCCAAAAATTTAGTGTAAACCTCAATTTTTAGCGTGTCCCAAAAAAGTCTTACTGAAAAACTTAAACCTTTTCCCAACAAATTCTCCGCGTAATTGTTTCTGGTTTGAAAAAATGTGGAAGGAATAAAAAATAAGAAATACTTGTTTGAGAGAGGAAAAACATTTTACGCAACTTTGTCAATCATTTTAAGTTCTTCTGCGCTTAAACTGAATGTACTGTTTACATTTAACACAAGTTGCTTGACTTTTTTTGCTCCCGGTATTGCAACAACGTTTTGGTGTCTAGTTACCCAACTTAACGCTATCTGTGAAATTTCTTTGTTTTTCTCCCTTGCTATTTCGCTTAACACCGGAAGAATTCTTCCAAGTTTTTTAGTTACCCTGCCGTAGTAAAAGAAGAGCCCTATCCTTCTTTTCCATGTTCTAGGCATCCTATTCCTTCCATACTTACCTGTCAGCAGTCCTTGGGCCAAGGGACTGTATGCTAAGACGCATATTTTTTCTTTCAAGCAATATGGGATAATGTTTCTTTCAATTTTCCTCTCCAACAGGTTATAATGAACTTGGACGGCTGATACGTCGTGTTTCTTCAACATTTCCCTTGTTTCCCTAAGTTGCCTAAGAGAAAAATTGCTTAGACCAATGGAAAGCACTTTGCCTTCATCAACAAGTTTTTCCATCGCTTTCAGAACACTCCTCAGGAAAAAGCGTGGAATGGGCCAATGAATAAAGTATAGATCAACATAATCCGTACCTAACCGTTTTAGGCTCCTGTCAATAGCTTTCATTGCTTGTTTATAGGTTAAACGTGTGACCCAAAGCTTTGTAGCGACCACCACATTTTCCCTAGAACCTCCAATAGCCTCGCCCACAATTTTCTCTGACAATCCGCCTCCATAGGTTTCAGCAGTGTCTATGAAATTAACCCCCAGTTCCAAGGCCTTTCTTATTAGGTTAATGGCCTCATTCTCCCCGAATTCACTTCCCCACCCCCAATAACCTGATCCTATTTGCCATGTTCCCAAGCCTATCTTTGAAATTTTCAAGCCACTTCTCCCTAATTCAACGTATTTCATAAAGATTCCTTCCCTTAAGGATTTCAACTGCTAAAAAAAGGATCAAATAAAAATTTTTAAGGCACTACTAAACTTTTCTTTCCTTAATCCTTCCCTAAAATCGAGTAAAGGTTTTATAGTATTATTGGATGCTGTAAGTTTAATTTTAGGCATGTTGTTTCAAGGAAATCGCTTAATATTTCCTAGAAAATTTTAACTTCACCTTTAACTTGTTCAAAGCCGTTGAGGTCCTGGGGATGAGTTTCATTGTTTATAATAAGAGTCTACGTTTGATCGAGTTAAAGCCGGATATTGAGGGCTTCACTGAAATACTTGGCGCCTGGCTGCTTAGTTGGAACGGGAAAAATGCTTTGATCGATGTGGGCCCTGACTCAACTGCAGAATCCCTGTTAAACCTTCTTTCCGAAAAAGGAATAAACAGGATTGACTACATTTTTTTAACCCACATACATTTAGATCACGGAGGAGGAACAGGAACAATCGTTGAAGAGTTCCCACATGTAAAGGTAGTGTGTCATGAGAGAGGAATCAGGCATTTAGTTGATCCCTCTCTTTTATGGATGAAAAGTAAGAAGGTTCTAGGTGAAGTTGCCTTAAAATACGGAGAACCCAGGCCTGTACCCCAGGAAAACATTTCTAATTTAAGGAAAGCGAGGCTGGGAAACAGGTACATTAGGATTGTTGAAACACTGGGCCACGCGCCACATCACCAATGTTACGTGGTTGGTGAATACCTTTTTTCAGGTGACGCGGCAGGAGTTTATCTTGAACATGCCCCATCGCTTTACCTTAGACCAACAACTCCACCTGTCCTCTACCTTGAAGAAGCCTTGAAAAGCATTGACAAACTAATTGGACTAGGCAGAAAACTAATTTGTTTCGGTCACTTCGGAATGCACAGGGACTCTTTAAAGATGCTTAAGCTTCATAGGCAACAACTCTTGTTGTGGAGGAATATTATTGACAGGGAAATGAAGAGATCCCATTTAACCGAGGAGAACTTGATTAAAAACTGTGCTGAAGCCTTAATTAAGGGAGATCCGCTGTTAAAGGCCATTGAAGTTTTCCCTGAGGAAGTTAGGAGAAGGGAGGAATGGTTTATCAGGAACAGTGTACTCGGCTTTATGGAAAGAAGGACTTGAAAAACTCCTTTTACTTTTATGGAAGCACTGTCACAACATTTTTGGAAAAATTTTGAAATTTTGAAATTTTGAAAAATTTTTTAAAAAAAGGAAAGAGAGGAGGTGTTGAGCTAGTTGAGCTAGGTTTAGACGCCGTACTTGTAGCGATAGGTGAGGAGGGAAAGTCTCCAGTAAAGTTTGTCTGTGTCCCTGAATCCTCCAGTAACATCCATCAACGTTCCTTCATGGGTTCTCCTTCTATCCTTTGAGTGAAGTATAAAGTAGACTTTCTGTCCATCATCTTTTTCGCCGTAACCCTCATAGTTCGCCGTTCTCGTAATCTTGTTATAAACCCCTCTATCCCATTCCTTCTTTATTTTGTAAGTTGTTTCGTTAACTTCTATGTAGCCTGATTTAACTTTGAAAAACACCAGGCTGCCTACAACTTCTCTTACCTCCACGACGAGTTCAAGTGAAGCTGATGTAACTATTGTTTCGCCGTTAACCTTCGTTCTCGCCTGTCCTGCAACAGTTGCAACCATGAATACGTCTCCAGGGTTAGCGTTCATCATTGGGTCACTTGCGAGTGAAATCGTTATTATTTGGGCACTGAACAATAAAAGGAGTGCAGTTACTGTTAATCCAACCACTTTAACGGAATTCTTCATTTGTTTCATCCCCTATGCTAATTGTTGTTGATCGTTTAGATTGGAGGGTTAAAAAAGAGACGCATACACGATTTACATTCGCGATGTTCACCAATCATGAAAGAGCACTTGCTTTTTCATTTGTATGAGGCGTGAAAATTTTGATTTTAATTGTAAAGAAGAAATTTTGATGGAGCACAAAACGAAATTCCCGAAAGCTTAACTTCACGTGTTAACGTGTAAGCTAAAAACCTGAATTTCTCAGCTGATTGAGCTCTAGTTTTAAGTGTTAACGCGAAAAAAAGGGTTATTTTAAATGGGTTGTTTTAAATAGTGACATAAAATTATGCCAAATAAAGTGTGAAACTCAATTGAATTGTTACATTAAATCTTGGTTGGAAACCCATGAGTAGGAAACGTAAAGGCCCTGTTCAAATAAGGTTTGAAATACTTGAGTTCTTGAGGTATCAGTATGAACCTGTTCTTAAAACTCATGTTTGGCGTAAGGCAACAACCCTTTCCTATGACGACTTTATGAAGCATGTGAATCATTTAGTGGAGAAGAGATTCGTGGAATTGACTTCAAAGGGTGAATTGGTTATAACCGATGAAGGAAAGCAGGTTTATGATAAGTTAAGGAAGGTTTTGCTTGAAATCCTGTGAAGCCCCTTAATAAGCATTGTTAGGTTTGATCTAAAATGAATTTTTTTTATAAATCACCTTTCATGAACGATTTGTTGGAGAAATGGAAATGAAGGAGAGAAAAGAAGAAGTTTATCCTGTAAAGACTTTTCATGAACTTGAATCAAAGTTGATGGATGAATGGAGGAAAATAAAGAATGCAACGGTTACCGGGTTAATTGCAGCAGCCGCTGTTTTTGTTTTCGCGTTTAGGTGGTTTCTTAAATATTTGAGGCCCTTAATAAGGAAGGAATCTTTTGATGCTGCACTTCTTTTCATCGTAATGGTTTGTTTAGGCTACGTCCTGTATGTTTTCTATAGTGAATACAGGTTTCAGAGTACTTGGCAGAAGAGATTTAAGAAACTGGTTGAGTTTGAAGAGAAAATCATGGAAAAAAGAACGAAAGAGAACGAAAAATGAAAGGAACAATTGAAAAAAATTTAGAAAAAGCCTAAGAAGGTCTAAAAAAAGTTAAAAAAGTTAAAAGAGTGGAGGCTTAGTAGGGTAAGTCTTTTATCCAGGGATATAGTTCGAAGAGTTGTTTGAGCGACTTTTCAGCTTTCTCCTTCGGGTATTCATAGGGTGGAAGCTTTCCTGCGAA
>JAOZGF010000241.1 GCA_027491845.1 Thermoproteota archaeon
GGAAGGAACACTTAAAATAATGAATCCTGCGAATACACTGTCTAAAACAATCCACGAAAGACCATTTCTTACTATTTCAGGTGAAAAAGCGACCAAACCAGAAAAAATACCGACTAGAAAGATTAGTGGAAAGGTTAAATGTGTTTCAGGTAATGAAAAAGCAAACTTTCTTATTTCAAAAACCCTTTTGGACATATCGTGTTCATCTTCCCTCAGTTAAACCCTTAATTGGCAGAGAAACTAACGCATGGGAACGAAACAATGAAAAAAAGCAACAGCAGCGTTCTTGAAACCCAAAAACAATGGACAAATTATTATTGAAATTCGTGAGATTTAAATTAAACTTAAATGGTTAAAGTAAGTGTCTTGGAAAAAGCTTGCTTCTCCGTAAATTATGTTGTTGATTCGAAAGGTGAAAGGGATGGTTAAGCTAGGATTCGTGAAACTCGGCGCAATCGCCTCAGGCAGTCTATGTGAACTTTTGTTTGATGAAAGAGCTGAAAGACAAAATTTCGAAACATTAACTGTTGCTTCAGGAGCTAAAATAACCCCTGAAAAAGCAGAAGAAGCAGCAAAAAAGATCCTTGACTACAAACCTGACCTAGTAATACTTACTTCTCCGAATGCGGCCTTAAAAGGACCCAAAAAAGCGATTGAAATAATTCATGATGGCAAAATACCCCTCATAGTAATATCTGATTCCCCTGCAAAGAAAGCAAAAGAAGAACTTGAAGAAAAGGGAATTGGATACATAATTGTAGAGGCAGACTCCATGATAGGTGCGAGAAGAGAGTTCCTAGACCCGACCGAGATGGCGCTGTTTAACGCTGACCTCATAAGGATCCTAGCAATAACTGGGGTATTTAACCTGATAGTTGAAGAAGTAGAGAAATCAATTAGTTCGCTTTCCTCAGGAGAGGTTTATCTGCCTAGGGTTACAGTGACGACACGTAAGGCTCTTGACAAGTCAGGTTTCACAAATCCTTATGCTCAAGCAAAAGCATATGCTTCTTATGAAATGGCAAAGAAAGTTGCGGACATAACCGTGAAAGCTTGCTTTGTAGAAAAGGACTGGAAAAAATACACTTTAATGGTTGCTTCAGCTCATGAGTTGATGAGAGAAGCGGCAAAACTAGCAGATGAAGCAAGGGAAATAGAGAAAGGTAATGACACTGTTTTAAGAAAACCTCACTTTGACGACGGGTCCCTTATGGCTAAAACAAAGTTAATAGAGAAACCTGAAAAAATATAGGGTTAAGTGATCAAAATGAAGTTTAAGTTAATAACTGGCAGAACAATTAAGCAGGGTGAAGGGAAGGATAAAGGGAAGTTCTCGGATGAGTATACGAACGAAGTGTCTTCATGTGACATGGATAGGGAGGACATGGAACAACTTAAGATAAAGGAAGGAGACCTTGTAAGAATAAAAAGCGAATTTGGAACTGTCGTGTTAAAAGCGAGGGAAAGCAAGCAAGGTCCACATAAAGGAATGGTTTTCGTTCCTTATGGCCCATATTGCAATATGTTGCTTCCTAGCGAGACAAATGACTCAGGGATGCCATCATTGAAAGGAATAGAAGTAGAAGTCGAGGCAGCACCAGGAGAAAAACTGAAATCAATCAAAGAGGTACTGGAAGCTTTAACGGAATGATTCTGTTAATCGAAGAATAACAGTAAATCTTTCCCTGCGGCTTCTCTGGAGCCTATTACAATCCTATGATAAATTGAATGCCCTTTTTTAACCTCTTCAAGTTTACCTTTCACATAAACTTTATCCCCGACGTTGAACAATCCACTGTAGAGGCCTTGATAAGAAACTATTTCTTTCAAACTCCTTTTTAAGCTAGACTCGTTAACCCTTACTTCCTTAGAGTTAACTGAGGTTAAAGAAACCGTGTAAACAGCAGGTAAAAAGAAAGATTCTTTATTTCGCTTTACTTCACATACAGCTTCTATGAAACCTAAGGGTGTAACTCTTTCAAGGCCTTCAGGAATTTCCGAGTAAGACCTAACCCCGTGCCAAGAAAAGAAAGTACCATTAAAGTAGCCTCTGTCAACTTTCCTTGAGTAAAACACCTCAATCTGCTGATATGGGACACCATACTTCTTGGAATTCTCTTCACAGTACTTTCTTAACTCAGGGCCCTCTAAAGGAAGCAATTTTTTTTCTTTAAAAAGTTTTTTCATTGTCTTTCTAATTTTAAAACTGTTCCTTGCACCATAAATGACAAGGTCTATGTCAGAGTGTTCTCCTTGGATGCCAAGTAAAATTGAACCAGTTACTCCAAAGTTTTCGAAAGGTATGCTTGAATGAGAAACAAGTAACTCAATTAACTCAATTAATTTTTTCTCCAGAACTTTCTTTTCCTTTGACACCTTTATCTTCCTAATTTTTTCGCTCGGGACGTAATGATAGGCAATTCTATTTATCGGGACAGCAGACATTCTTCCTCCAATACACTCAAGATAGTCCACATAAAATGGATATCTTTCCTCTAGAAATTTTATGGTACTTTCAATGTCCTCCATTGTATACTGTTTCAATATTCTTTCATAGGTGAATTTTTCATCTCTCCACAAGCCTTCGCCGGGGACATACTTCAGATATGCAATTACCCTGTCTGATGGATGACTATACCCTACAACGCAAAATAACAGGCCTTCTTTTGTTTTCAGATAATCTTTGTCCCTATATATTCGTTGCGTCAGTGATTTTTTCCTTAATTCAACTTTCTTCTCCAATGTAAACCACTTTTTTAGCTGGTTAAAACCAGATAATGATTGTTTCTTTCCAATAACAATCTAAAGTTCTCCCTACCTTTTTCCTTAACTTTTTCAATCCATCCGCATGCTAAGATTCTTTCTCCTTCGACAGCTAATCCGCAATATCTTCCTCTAAAAGAAACTATTTCAGAAGGAACAAAGTAAACTTTTTTTTCAGCGGCGTCTTTTAGGGAAAGAACGTTGGTTTCCTCAAGCTCATATACGCAGGGAGTGAAAAGAGATTTCTCCGCGTTTTTCACGGTTGCTTGAACAATGGCCTCACCTATGACCTCGTATTTTTTCTCTCCGTACTTTTCCTTTTTTCTTGACGCAATGAACCTGATAAAATAGTGAGATCCTTTATATTTTCCTTGGAACAACTTTCTCTTTTCCACTTCAGCTATTCTCTTCAGTATTTCAGCTGGTACGGTATATTTAGATTTAACAAGCTTTGTTATTTCCCTTAAATTGTAAAAGCATATGTTTTCTGTAAATCGTGATTTTAACTCTTCATATACTTCTTTACCCTGCTTTTCACCATATACAATTAGATCTATGTCGCTTTTTTCCCTGTACAAGTCAACTAGAATAGATCCTGAAACACCCATATCATCTAATTTTAAGCTTGAGTGATCCATTATTTCTTTGGAAAATTCTACGCATTTTTTTTCAAGCGGGTTTAGGCTATGTTCTTTTAGAAAGAGTTGTTTGAGTTTCTTAGTGGGATAATAAATTTTTTTTATGTGGTTTATGCGGGCTCCTTGCATTTTTCGGTTAAAGACAGGATCGAAATACACGTATTCAGGGTAGTTTTTCTCTAAGTAGCTAAATCTTTCATTTAAATCGTAAATTTTAGAGTATCTGAGCCCGTTACTTCTTCTTTTGATTTTTCCTTTTACATTAGGTACATACCTTGCAAATGCAATGATTTTGTCAGGTGGGTGGCAAAAACCTTTTACATCAAATATTATGGATTCTTTTGTTTCTAAGAAGTCTCCTTCTACAGCGTTTAAATATTTTTTTACGGACATGGTTTCTTACTTATTTTTTTACTCAGTTTCCTCAATGTTTTCAATATACATGAGAGGGAAGCTTAGTTCAGGAATAAAGTTCATTTTTGAAGTTACCTTGGTTTTTCCATACTTAACTTCAACTTTAGCTTCAATGTTGCCAGGTTTGATAACCGTGTAACTGTAAGGATGGGTTTTCTCCCTTATTTTTTCTGTTTTTATTTTTACCTTAACGTTTTCCCTGAAGGGTTGGACCTTGACAGTGTCTTCAATTGTTTTCTCTAGGTTTGAGATGAATTTTTTGTCTTTGATTAAAGGGATCCCTATGAATTGATGAAATATATAACCTAGAGCTATCCCGCTTTCAAATATAGCTCTTTCTCTTTCACTTATTGATGGATCAAAATATTTCTTTGCTGGATCAAACATCTCCATTTTTTCCTCGTGAAAGTTATTTTGTTCAATTAGTGGTTAAGTTAGGAAGGGATGAAAATTTAAGGGAAAAGTTAAGAGGCTTTCTTGAATTTACTTAAGGTTTTCTATGATTTTAATTAGTACTTCTTCATCAGAATATATGTTCTCAGGTGGGTCAACTATTTTGGTTAATTCAACCTTTTTTCCATCCATTCTATAGGCTGCCCCCCCTGCCTCTATACCTGTAAAGGCAACTGGAATCGTTATGTTTGATTTGCTTGCTGTTAAGCTCGGTGAATGGTCTAAAACTATGAGCCTTAACTTGCTAATTTTCTGAGCTACTTTACGTGGTAGTGAAGAGAGAGGGTCTGACCCTACCACTAACATTGTGTCAAATTTACCTTTTAATAATTGACTAATGAAATTTACGTTCTCACTGTGTCTAGGTGAGTTATTTGAGAAATCCACTGCATAGGGGAAACCCGTTTTCATGAGCGTAACTTTGTAGGCTCCAACCATGTTATAATGGCCTGACATGGGTAATGCAATGCACTTAATTTGTTGGTTGTTTAGCTCTTTAACGAGTTGAAATAATTTTTTTAGTTTTTGGGCTGGGTTGTTTGTGCCTATGACGCCCAATCCATAGAAAATAGATACATAGTTTGAATTCTTCAAGTCATTTATGAAGCCAATGAAATCTTTAAGCGGAACCCCTGCAATGTTTCCTTTAGAAAGAGATTTTCCTTTGAGTTCAGACATAATTGCTTCTATTAACTCCACGTCTCTGCCGTATTCTATCACTAACTTGTGTTTTGAAATTCTCATTGTTTTTGTTTGTCTAACATCGACTGAAGTGAGGACTCTGCTTTCTATTCCTTCTGGAACGTTTTTGCCTCTAGGGAACACCGTGAATTTGCTTGCATGCCTGTGATGTGACTCGGCAGGATTTGCTCCCCAGTAAATTATGTGGTCTGAAAAATCAAGAACTTCTTCTAGCGACGGATTACTCAGTTTCTCCCTTGATGCAAGGTTTAAGGAATAACCGTGGCAAAGGGAGGATGTTGTGTCGAAAAATCCTCTTAAATTCTCTGCCAGTTCCACGCCTTTCTCGATTGCCTCATTTGAAGAGTTTGTGAAGCCATAGATTAAGGTTTTCCTTGAGTTAAGAAGAACATCAGCGGCATTTTCGATTGCTTCTTCCATTGAAATTTTTCTTCCATTTAGGGTGGGGTGGAATAATCTTTGTTTAGAAAAAGAACTCTTTATTTTCTCTACACCCAGTAAACAAGCGTTCCAGATATTCGTTATTTTTCCATTTTCTATCTTGACATAAACATCATCGCAAAGCAAGGAACATCCTGTGCACACGGTCCTAATCATTACATGCACCTCATTAGGTGTTAAAAGATCTCTATAGCTCTTGTGTAACAGTATTCCTCGCAAACTCGACAGTTTATCCTGTCAGGTGGAAATCTTCTGCATCTTTGCAAGTTAATTATTTTTGACACCCCGTTTTCCACTCTAAAAACTACTTCATCTCCCTTTGGGCCTGTCCCCCTTGCAACTTCTTTTTCAGCAGCTACGTTAGCTGGACAAACTATAACGCAATTACCGCATCCTGTACATTTTTCCTCATCCAACCTTAAACCTGTTTCAAATGCTTCCGTCAGGGGCTTAAGGATCTCTTTAAGTTTTTCGTAATTCTCTTTATATTCTTCCTTGGTTAGAAGGGGGCAGTCTTCCAGTTTCGCCTCCCCCAAGGTCAATTTCACAGCGAAACTCATACATGTCTCTCCACACTCTTTACAGTTTGTTTGAGGGAGCAATTTATAGATCTCCAGCGGGGTTACTTTCAACTTTTTCCACCAATTAATTGAAATGTTCAGTTACTTCTTTAAATATTATAACCCACTTATATTAACAGGGACAGGTGCTGTGGTTTGCAGGATAAAGCAGCTTTGTTCATATGCAACTGCGGAACCAACATAAGAAACGTAATAGATATAGATTACATAATAAACCATTTTTCTAAGGATAAAAACCTTTCATGCGTTAATGTGGATCACCTATGCACGGAAGAAGGTTTAACCAAGATAAGGGAAACAATAGAGTCTGAAGATGTTAAGAAAGTCGTTATCGCCGCCTGCAGCCCAAAACTACACGGCGAATTATTCAAGCAAAACCTTGAGAAAGCAGGTGTGAACAGAGGTTTCCTTCAAATCGCAAACATTAGGGAAGGTTGCTCATGGGTTCATTGGGATCAGAAGGAGAAGGCTACTTTGAAAGCCTTGTCTTTGATAAAAATGGCCTTGGCAGCATTAAGAGACGCTGAAGAAATAAGGAAGGTTGAAATAGACGTTGTTCAAAGAATCTTGATTATAGGTGGAGGAATAGCAGGGATAACTGCAGCTTTAAACTTGGCCAAGAAGGGGTACGAGGTAATAATTGTCGAGAAAGAAGGCTTCATTGGAGGACACATGGCCAAGTGGGATAAGATGTTCCCCACACTTGATTGTAGCATATGTATAGAAGGACCGTTGATGTCGGAGCTCTATAATTACCCAAACGTTAAAATATATACCTTGAGTGAAGTAACAGAGGTTTCAGGCTCCCCTGGAAGGTACTTGGTGAAAATAACAAGGAAACCAAGGTATGTTGATGAAAAAAAATGTAATGGCTGTGACAGGTGCATAGAGATTTGTCCTATGGAGGTTCCTAACGAATTTAACTATGGGATTGGCAGGAGGAAAGCAATGGTGAAGCCTTACCCAGAGACCGTTCCTTTAGCACCATATATTGACATGGAAAACTGCGTAGGCTGCAGGTCATGCGAGGGAGTATGTGATTTGGAAGCAATAAACTTTAATGACGAAAGGGAAAGAATAACTGAAGTAGTTGGGGCGATAATTGTCGCCACAGGCTTTAAACCCTTTAATCCTGAAGGAATAGAGGAATATGGGTACGGGAGAATAAGAAACGTGATAACGGCCCCGGAATTAGAAAGAATCCTTAACCCTTCAGGCCCCACATTAGGCAGGCTTGTGAGACCGTCTGACGGCGGTCAACCTAGGAGAATCTGCTTTGTACAGTGCGTGGGAAGTAGGTCAATGAATTTAGGCAAGCCCTATTGTAGTAGGGTTTGCTGTATGTACGCGATCAAGGAAGCCATGCAAGTCAAGGAAATTGATGAATCTATTGAAGTAGTGATTTTCTACACCGACATCAGGGCATTCGGTAAAGGGTTTGAGGAAATGTATGACAAGGCTGCTAAGGAATACAATATAAGCTTCATTAGGGGGAGAGTGGCTGAAATCTTTGAAGACAAGGAGACAGGCAACGTTACAGTTAGGGTTGAAGACACACTTTTAGGGGAAATGTTGGAGCTAGAATTCGACCTTGTTGTTTTAAGTGTGGGTTTAGATTATAATCCAGACAACGAGTTGTTGTCAACGATTCTCAGGATACCCCTAGACGAGAACGGCTTTTATTTAGAAAGACACCCTAAACTCCATCCCTCAGATACTTTTGTTAAAGGAATCTTTCTGGCGGGAACGTGTCAAGGGCCCAAGGATATAGCTGACACCGTCGCACATGCTGGTTTAGCAGCAACAAAGGCAATGTCCTTCTTATCAGAACCTAAGCTAGAACTAGAACTAATATCTCCACGAATAGATCAATCCAAATGCATGTTTTGTCTTTTGTGTTCCAGGGCATGCGACTCTAACGCTATTAAGTTTGAACTTGACAGGGTAATTATCGATGAAACAGCCTGCCAGGGATGCGGGGCATGTGCCGCAATGTGTCCAAGCGGGGCACTGATTTATCCTTCCCAAAAAGACGAACAAATTTTGGCGATGATAGATGCGGCAACAGAGGAACCTGTTGAGAGACCCCTCATAATAAGCTTTTTATGTAACTGGTGCGGTTACGCTGCAGCTGATAGAGCTGGAGTTTTCAGGATGAAGTACCCGACAGCAATAAAGTCAATCTGGATTCCCTGCACAGCTAGGTTAAGCGCTCAAATTATCTTGAAGGCCTTTGAAAAGGGAGTGGATGGGGTTTTAATCATCGGCTGCCATGAAAATGATTGCCACTACAGAGTAGGTTTTGCTAAGGAAAGAGTGAGGATAAAAAAGGTTAGAGAACTCATGGAAGCCCTTGGAATAAACAAAGAAAGACTTTTGCTTGAAAGCGCCTCAGCCTCAGAAGCAGAAAGAATAGTTAAGATAATGCGGGGCTTTGTTGACAAAATAATTGAACTAGGACCCTTGGTAAAAGATTTGGAGGTTACTGCAAGGGAATGAAAAAAAACGTTAACGTTAAGAACGAACTGAGGGATAAATACGGTGAAAAACCCCTCGTAAGATTTTTATTAGAAGACTCAACATTCACTTACGAATGGAGAACCTCGTTTTACGAAAAAAAACTACGTTACATGCTAAAGAAATGTGTAGGCTGCGACTTATGCCTCATATGTCCTTGGGAGGCGATTTCACTTGGGCCCGTTACCGAGTTCGCAGCTGGAAGAATAAAGGATGCACCCCTCATAATGATCGACGAGAACAAATGCGTATTTTGCGGTATATGTGACTCCACATGCGTGTTTGACTCTATTAAAATCGATTTCAAAAACGTAAAAACAGATGAGGAATACACTAGAATAAAAGGAATACACTTACTGGACGAAAAAAAGTGTATTCCCTGTCTACTTTGCAGTAAGGTTTGTCCTAGGGAAGCAATACAAGTTGAATTGAAAATCAATAAGAAAGAAGAACTAGTCCATTATCCAGGTCAAGCCTGGGCAACAGGAACCATTGAAATAAACAAGGAAAAATGTAGTTACTGCGGTCTATGCAGCGAACTTTGTGACGCCATAAAGATTTATTGGGATAAACCTGTCCCGCCAGATTTCAAGCCAGCCATAGACATTAGAGTGGAAGAGGAAAAATGTGATTATTGCGGCTTATGCGAAGAAATATGTCCATCTGAAGCAATTAAGGTAACCTGTAAGCAGTCTTCTCCAAGAATTATTTCTAAACCCATTATTAGAGGGAAAATAACAATAGATGAAGAAAAATGCGTTGACTGCGGTTTATGTGCAATTAAGTGTCCAGTTGAAGCTTTAAAGGTTGAAAAACCCTTTGAAGGAAAAGTTGACCTTATTAGGCTGGAGAAATGCGACCCGGTGGGCTGTAACAATTGCTTTAACATTTGCCCTGTAAATGCAATATACCCCACGGGGGATAAGGACAAGGTGAGGGTTATGGATGAGATATGCATTTACTGCGGAGCATGTAAAAACGCATGCCCGGAAAACGTAATAGAGGTTGAGAGGAAAAAATATAGGTTGAAAAGCGTTTCACCTCAAAGATCGTGGGAAACTGGGAGAAAGAAAATATTTGATGCTCTAATTAATAGAGTAGAAAAACCAGGTCTCTACGTTAGGGATCTAAAGGTTACTTTAACGGAGCCTAAGTTTGCCTCAACCCCAAGCATTGTGGATTGGGAAATTAAGAACGAGAAACTGGAGAGAGTGCTTCAGGAAAGGCTAAGGAAAGCGATTTCACTTCTCAACTCCAAACCCCACAGGATCCTGTTCGAACTGGGAAAAATGGATTTGTTTAAGAAGAAACTTAAAAAAGAAACTGAAACATTTAAAGCATGAAATCTTCTATTTTGTCGGCCTCCTTTGCTTTTTTAATCCAGATCTTAACGCCCTTGTAAATAGGTATAGGTGAAGTTTCACCCAAATTTGTTAATGCGTTTGACCAGTACCCGCAGGGCATAAACGCCATTCCTGGAACAGTTTCATCGCTTACGTAAGCTTTCACGATCGTGGAGCCATGACTTGATGAAACTTCAACAAGTTCTCCTTCCTTGATACCAAGTTTCTTGAAATCTTGTTTGTTCAGAAATATTGTTGCAGTAGAGTTAACGTATTCACTTGAAAACTTCCCTTTTTCCAATGCGATTCCTTGTTCCGACGTTCTAACTGTTACTAGAAGAAGTTCTACTTTTGGATACAATAGCTCGAGGAGAGACAACCGATTTCCTCCGTTTCGCCTTCTTACACTTATTATCTCTTAACTTTATTAATATGTTGAAAATGATTCATATTCCTTGATAATGTCAAACCTTTTTTAGTAAGCTGTCAAGCTGAAAACTACTTTTCCCTTAAAAGCTCGTAGAGTTCTTCGTCCCTCAAAAGCCCAGCATTCCTAACAATATCCTCAGCTGCCTTGACAGAAGGGGAATCAGGCGGCAAGTTTAAAAGGCTTTTACCGTCTAGGTTGTATGTGGCGACGTTTTCATCGTAGGGTAAATATCCGAGGAATTTAATACCGATTTCCTCTGATTTTTTCTTTAGAAAGCTCAGTTGAGAATCGTTAAATTTGTTTCCTACAAGGAAAATCTCTTTGAAGTTGATATGAACTTCTTCGGCTACTTCTTTAATTCTCCTAGCTGTTTCGAAACCCATTTTAGATGGATCAGTGATTATAATCATTATGTCGACGTCTCTGTCGGTTCTCCTGCTCAAATGCTCCAATCCAGCTTCCATGTCCATTAACGTTATGTCGTAATTCTTTGTTAGCACATCTAAAATCCTTGTCAGGATACTGTTTACATAGCAATAACAGCCTTCTCCTTCCGATCTTCCCATTGGAAGAAAATCAAAGTCCCTTGTTTCAATTAAAGCCTCGTAAACCCTACTTTCAAGCAAGTCTTGTTTTTGAATTGAGGGTGAAAGCGATCCCTCCTCTATTTCTTTTTTAAGCTTAGTTGCTGCATCTCCCACAGTCGTGTTAATATTTATGCCCAACACGTCAGGCAAATTGGTGGCTGGATCAGCGTCAACCACCAAAATTTTCTTTTTTGAGTTTTTTATCAATGTCCTCAGGATCAACGCTGTCAGTGTTGTTTTTCCAGTTCCACCCTTGCCTGACACAGAGATAACCAATTTTTTCCTCAATCTAAACAACCTTCCACTAAAGAGAATGGAGATCTAACTAGAAAAAGTTTTATGTCGGCCCTTTATTTTTTCCCTACATCACTTAGAAATTTAGGGGTGTAACGATTGAGTGGGAAGTCAGGCAAGGTAGAGATAAAATTAGTTGAATATAAGGTTCCTGAAGGCTGCAACGTAATAATAGGGAAATCTCACTTTATAAAAACCGTTGAAGATCTGCATGAAGCCCTAGTTAACTCTGTTCCCAATATTAAGTTTGGCATAGC
>JAOZGF010000248.1 GCA_027491845.1 Thermoproteota archaeon
TGCTGTCTTGAAGGTTTCCTTGCTCACTCCCTCTGCACATGGTTTCCACATCCCTATTCCTTTGTGTTTCTCAAGCACAACAACGCTTACCCCTGCTGAAGCTGCTTCAGCGGCACAGGCTAAGCCAGCACATCCTGCACCCACAACGACAACGTCAAATTTCTCCATGTTCTCCACCTAAAATGATTAGGCTTAAGATCAAGTTTAAATTTGAATTTTTAGAAGGAATACTGATTTAGAAACTAGTTTTGAATGCATGAACAGTGAATGTTAGAAGGTATTAATAATTTAAGAACTTGAGAAACTTGAGAAGATTGACGGCTATTTTGAAGTCTGTGTCTAAGTGAACGTGGAAATTAAGAAACCACCTCTCTTATAGCTCTCTTATAACCTTCTATACCTCCTTTGCCTTGAACCGAAGCCCCTTGATTCTTCAAACACTTTCTCCGACATGTTTAACTCGGTGTTTACGTCTCCAACTTCCTCTTCCGACTCTGTCAATTCACCGTATCTCCCTAGGTTCAGCGTCATTGATCCCCTGAAAACCTTTGTGTACGCGTTTTTCACACTATAGGATTTCCCTTCTTCAACAAGGTCTATCTTGTCATCCCACAAGGTTAAGTTTATGGTTGCCGTTGAGTCCCCAATTAGTACCTGTGCAACCCTGTGTCTTGACATGTCCCTCCTAGAGGTAACTTCCCTCTCTTCACCTAAGCTGACAACTTTTACTAAAACATTTATTCCCTTCATCCCAGGCTTTAAATCCTTAATTTGACTTAGTTTTTCAGACATACCTTATTTTTTCCTCCGACAAGATTGGGAAAAATATTTTGATCTTCGTTATTTAACTTTTTCCATTTTTCTAAATTGAAATGTGAAGCTTGCTTTTCCGTGGACGAAGAAGTATTCCTAAACATGAGATCTCCCTTGGAAAAACGGTTTACAATGAGGATCTCACGTTCAACATCCTTGAAGCAACCTTAATTGTTTCAACGTGGTTGCCGTGGACCAGAACAACGCTGCCTTCAGGATATTTCTCCACAAAGTCATTGTTTATCTCCACGAAAACCTCTGTTATGTTCTTTCCTTCCCTGAAGAAATGATTAACGATTTTTCCATGTAAAACATGGATCTCGTCATAGTTTGGACAGGCAAAATGTGCGAGGGTGACTTCTCCCTTATTGATGGGTGCCGTGACAGTTACTTCACAGGAGCCCTTCAATTGGTTTAAGGCCTTTTCACCTTCTTTACACAGGGTTAACGGTATAAAGCAACTTTCAACCCTCAGGAGGTTTCCTTCCACATTTATAATTCTTCCGGTCAACGGAAAAATTCCCGTTACTTCTTTTAAGAAAACAGCTGTCAATAGTGTTGAAAGGTCGCTTCCGCAAACTAGTTGTTTGTTTTCCACGGCCAGCAGGCAGCCAGCTAAGCACGGAGTTATTTTTTCCTCGGAAAGAAAGTGGTTGCAGTCCATGCAAATCCCGGAAACATTGTTTTCTTCCATGGCTCCCAGTATTTTTAAGTAGCTTTGCAAGGCCTTACTCTTGGTTTCATCGTCAACTTCCACCCTGAACTTTTCAAATAAAACAATTATTTCATCCCCCATCCTGCTTCCACTGGTCTTGAATTCGCTTATTGGTTTAATTTCAATTCCAAACCTTTCCTCGATCTCTTGAGGGTTATGTCTCAGCTTTAACCAGCTAGTGAGACGCGGGTAAACGCCTAATTTCTTTTTTAAGAAGTTTTTCGTTCTCCTGCTTATCTCAGCGTAAAACCTTATTTTTTCTTTAGCTTCATAGCTCAAAGTACTTTTCAGTAGGAACACGTCGTTTCTAGTCTTTTCAATGGCTTTGTAAGCAGATAGGGCTGACTGAAAGCCCTCGCAATCCTTTAACCCAAATATGATGATTGGACTGTCTAGGAAGAGCGCTACAGAATACATTAGGCGTTCCATTTCCTTTGAAAACGGAAACAAAGCTGCTAGGTCTGCTTCCATGTCGTAAACTTGTTCGGCGACTCTCAGTACGTCTCCGCTCGATTCAACGGGCTCGCTTAAGAAAAACTCCTCCTCATTTCCCAACAGTTGAGTTAACAACTCATATTTTTCCTGACACTTCTTAGGAAGAATAAACGGTATAACTGCGGTTTTTGGCTTTATCATCTCATCCATGGACTTATTACCTCAAGGAAATTCCTAGGTTTTATTCTAGGTATGCCTTGCAAGTTTTCTCCGTTTGAGGTTAAATTGTATATTCTCCCCCTCATTTTCTTTCCCAGTTCCTCCACCAACCTCTTACCCCACTCAAGTTTTTTCCTTTTCCTTTCATTTGCTTTCATGTTTCCTTTCAAATGCGGTTTACTATACCTACCAACGATTTCTCCGAAATCCATTCCAGCCAAGCCTAATATGCTGCAGTTGAAATTGTACGCAATGTAACAACACCTGTCCCCGTCAGTAAACCCTCCAAAGTTATAAACCCTGGGTTTCTCTTCAGTTTGAGTTGTACCAACTATACAGCGATTTATAAGTGGAACGTATTTCCTTACTTTGCCTATGTTGTCGCCGTGAGCGTGAACCACAACTATAGATCCCTTCCTTGAACATTCAATTATTTTGTTTACGTCTCCGTCCAAGTCTGTTACTATCACGTCAGGGTTCCTCCCTGAACTTAAAAGGAAAGACGATGCTCCGTCAGCTGCTAAAACAACTGTTTTGAATATGAGGCCTGCCTTAAAGCATTCCTTGAAATCTTTCTCAAGAGACGGTCCTGCACCGAAGACTATGCAGGGCTTATTCCTGATTTTGCAGTGGAGGTGGAAAACGTTCTCCGTTGTTAAGAGGGAGCTTAAAACATAGGCAGCTTCAACATCTTTTTTTTCGTCTAGGTTAAGGTCTTTAACTATTTCCTTATAAACGGCACGCCACCAATCTGCCTCCGCCAATTCCCACAACTCATCCTTAAACTAACTCTTCCATTTACAATAATACTTTTAAAATAGTTGATTTTACTTTACAACGTTCCATATATAAAGGGCTGATGGCAACATGTCCACGGAGGAAATAGGGTTAAAACACATGAAAAAAATGCTTCCAGTCCCCCTTGCAATAGTTGTCTTACTAGCTGGGTTCGCTGCCTACCAGAGGTTAAGAAGTCCGCCCTTGGAAATAACTGTCCAGCCCTCTACACCCCACTTAGGGGAGAAAATGAGGATTGAGGTTCACTTTAAAGAAAAACCTGTTGAGGCCCCTTCCCTGAAAATTTACGAGGGAAGAACAGGCAAAGTTATTTATTTTAATGATAAGTTGAACATTGTCAACGGAGACTTCGTTGACACCGTGCAGGTAGGCGAGGTTTCCATAGGACCCTATGTTGCGGAGGTAAGGGTGGGAAGGAAAACGTACAGGCATTACTTCAGCATAATATGGGGATATTTAGGGCTCAACGCGTCCTTGGAACCTTCAAAGGTAAAGGTTAACGAAACAGTTAACCTTTTCGCTTATGTGTTCAACAACATAACCCTTGAACCAGCAAACAACGTGACAATCTCCGTTAAGATCGTGGAGACAAAGGAGTATCTGCCGTTTACATGGACAAATGAAACTGGTTTTGCCACGTTAAACTTTACGGCTCCATCAACAAATAACACATATACGTTAGAGGTCATAGC
>JAOZGF010000276.1 GCA_027491845.1 Thermoproteota archaeon
GTCGCAATAATGCTTTACGTAGTTAACAGCCCAATAGGGTTGAAATTTAAAACTATCAGAGAAGACGAAGAACTCGCGGAAGCAGTTGGCATAGACACGACAAAGTATAAGGTAATAGCTTTTGTTATTAGTTCCTTTTTCGCAGGGCTTGCAGGAAGCTCAATGGTTCTCTATAGAACAACTGTCGGCATAGATCTGTATGACATACCCTTGATGTTGCTGATAATACTTGCAGCAGTAATAGGTGGAGGGGGAACAATATCGGGGCCCTTGATAGGGGGGATTGTCGTGTATGTTGCAAAGGAATGGCTCTTGAAGGGCTTAGTTACTTGGATGAAGGAGCTAATAATGTTCCCTGTGAACGATGAAATAATACTTTATGCGATATTGATAGGTGTGGGAATACTTTTACCTGCGGGCGTCTACGGAGAGATTAGAAAAAGATTAGCTAGAATTGGTTGAAAAGGAGGTTTTTCGGGTTTAATTGGACTAGATTTCTAGATATTCTTTTTCTAAGTCTTTAAGAGTTTCCGGCGTTCCTTCCCTAACTATTTCCCCCCTCATTAGCACGTATGCCTTATCGGATATTTCCAGCGCCATATGTATGTTCTGTTCCACGATCAAAATAGAAATGTTTAGCTCATTTTTGATCCTTCTTATTGTTTCAGTCATTTTCCTAACTATTATGGGAGCTAGACCTAATGAAGGCTCATCCATGAGCAAAAGTTTAGGTTTAGACATAAGGGCTCTTCCCACTGCAAGCATTTGCTGTTCTCCCCCGCTAAGGGTTTTAGCTATCTGCCTCCTTCGCTCTCTTAAGATCGGGAAAACATTGAAAACATATTCCATTTGCTCTTCATATTCCTCCGTTTGTGATCCTAGGATTAAGTTGTCTTCCACTGATAGGTCTGGGAATAACCGTCTTCCTTCAGGTGAAATTGAAATTCCTTTCTTTATTCTTTCATGAGGTTTAAGTTTTGTTATATCTTCTCCTTTGAAAAATATTTTTCCTTCTGTTTTCACGAGTCCACATATGGACTTTATGAGCGTTGTCTTCCCAGCCCCATTTGGACCTAATACAGCAACTGTTTCTCCTCCCTCAACGCTAAGGTTTAAATCCCTTATTATCCTTGATTTATCATAAAAGGAGTTAAGATTCTCTATTTTAAGGATTTCCATACTATGCACCTAAATACGCCTCAATAACCTGTTTCGCCTTAACAACTTCTTCTGGCGTTCCCTCGCAAATTACTTTGCCATAGTTGAGCACGGTCACCCTTTCAGACAGCTTAAATAGCTCCCTCAATTTATGCTCTATTATTACTTGCGTTAAGCCCTCATCCCTGAGTTTCTTAATGATAGAGTAAAGTTCTTCTCCTTCTTTCGGGCTTAAACCAGCAAAGGGCTCGTCAAGCAAAAGTATTTTTGGTTTGGCCGCCATGGACATGGCTATGTTGAGTTTTCTCTTTTCCCCCTGTGAAAGGTTTTTTGCTAAAACATTTCTCTTCTCCCATAGGCCCATTTCCTTAAGTATGTCTGTTTCCTCCTCGTTAACGGCGACTATGTTTTCCATGACAGTTAGATCCTTAAAGGTCTTAATTAGTTGGAACGTTCTCACCAGTCCTAGCCTGACAAGTTGATGAGGTTTCTTCCCTATAATGTTCTGACCCATGTAAATAACTTTGCCAGAGTTAGGTTTAAGGAAACCTGTTATGACGTTGAACAACGTCGTTTTTCCAGCTCCGTTTGGACCTATTATGCCTAGACACTCCTTTTCTTGGACTTTTATGTTTACGTTGTCGAGCGCAACTAGTTCCCCGAACTTTTTCGTTATTCCTTCAATTTCCAGTAATGGTGCAGGTAACTCAACCAACCTCCCTACTTGCTGCACTAAAACCTTCAACTATATGTAACTTAAAAAAATTTTTTAATATGTGTGTTTTACTGGGGAAGTGGCTTTTTCTTTTTGAAAAAATCTTTTATGAGTTTAACGCTGGTTTGGAAAGTATAATTAGTTAAATTAACTAACTTGTCTATTTTCAACCTACCATAACTGGAGCAGCTGGAGGGCTGTAACCCAGCACGCTGGGCGTGTTAAGTAAAATTTTTTCATTTATTTTTTTATTCGACACAATACTGAAAAGATTTAAAACCCGCTTTTTTATTCATTTGCTTGTGTATTCTTAGGAGGAAAGCAAGTTGGGCTTGGAATACTTGATTAAAGATTCACCTGGAGAAATTGTTTTGTTCTTAGGGAACGAAGCAATAGCTAGAGGGGCTATAGAGGCTGGCGTAGGAGTTGTTTCAACGTATCCTGGGACACCTAGTTCAGAGATCGCCGACTCGCTTTCATGGGCTTCCCCGAAGGTAGGTTTCTACATGGAGTACTCAACCAATGAGAAGGTTGCCATGGAGGTGGCTGGAGCAGCTGCAATGTGCGGAGTAAGGTCCCTGGTCTGCATGAAACACGTTGGCTTGAATGTCGCCAGTGACGCTTTCATGAGCCTAGTTAACACGGGCGTGGATGGGGGAATGATAGTTGTTTCAGCGGACGACCCAATGGCTTGGTCCAGTCAAAACGAGCAAGACAATAGGTTTTATGCTTGGATGTCAGGGGCACCCATGCTTGAGCCATCATCTCCTCAGGAAGCCAAAGAAATGGTTTTAAGGGGTTTTGACCTAAGCGAAAAACTTAATGAGCCCGTTCTGCTTAGAACAACAACAAGGATAAGTCATACGAGGGGGAACGTTAAGCTCGGGCCCATGAGGAAACCTGTAACTAAGGGGACCTTTGAAAAGGACCCGTCAAGGTTTGTTTTGGTTCCAGCTAATTTCAGGGTTAGAAGACTAATTGTCCTGGACAAGATAAGGGAAGCAAAGAAGATTTCGGAGGAAACAGACCTTAACTTCGTGGAGGGAGAAGCTGAAATAGGAATAATTACCTCAGGCGTGTCGTACAATTACGTCAAGGAGGCGCTTGACCTCTTAAACGTTGAGGCATCCATATTGAAGCTTGGAATGACAAATCCATTGCCAGAAGAAAAAATATGTGACTTTTTAAGGGAACACAAGCCTGTTTTCATCGTTGAGGAATTAGAACAATACCTGGAAACAAGGGTAAGAGCCATAGCTAACAGGGAAGTTCCAGAGGCAAAGGTAATGGGTAAAAGCGAAGGCTTGTTCCCTAGTTACTATGAATTTTCAACGAGGAGGGTTGTGGAAGGATTATCAAAAGCCCTAAAGAAGGAACCATCTGTTAAGTACAGCGAGTTAGACAAAAAAGTTGGAGATGTAGCGAAGAAACTTCCGCCCAGGCCCCCGGTGCTTTGCCCAGGCTGCCCACACAGGGCAACATTTTATGAAATAAAAAAGGTGACGAAGGGAAAGGCAATATATCCATCCGACATAGGTTGCTACACCTTAGGCATACAGTTCCCCTTCAACGTGGCTGACACGTGTTTATGCATGGGTTCAAGCGTCGGGGTTTCCTGCGGGATATCCACTGTTTCAGACCAACCCATTGTGGCGGTCATAGGTGACTCAACGTTCTTCCATGCAGGCATACCTCCGCTTATAGACGCCGTGTATAACCAACATAAATTTACCCTCGTTGTATTAGATAATGAAACAACTGCCATGACAGGGCACCAGCCTCACCCTGGGACAGGCGTTAAGGGAACAGGTTCGCCCGGTAACAAGGTAAAAATAGAGGATGTCGCAAGGGGATGCGGCGTGAAATACGTTAAAGTTGTGGATCCTTTTAACGTTGAAGAAGCACTTGAAGCAATAAAGGGAGCAGTAGAGTTCCCCGGGCCAGCTGTTGTTGTTGCAAGGAGAATCTGCATACTTCTAGAAATAAGGGAGAAAAGAAGGAAAGGAATAGAAATAGTTCCATACGTTGTTGATCCTGAAAAGTGCACTGGATGTAAAACATGTATAAACAAGCTGGGTTGCCCTGCTATTTACTGGGATGCTGACGAGGAAAAGGCGGTTATTGAACCCACGATATGTGTTGACTGCGGCGTGTGCGCTCAAATATGCCCTGTTGAGGCGATTTCAAGGAGGAAATGAGAAAATGGATGAATACAACATAATGTTGGCTGGAGTGGGCGGGACAGGCGTCTTAACAGCAGCTGTGATCCTAGGTGAGGCTGCGGTGAAACAAGGTGAAAACGTCAGAGTGGGAGAAATCCATGGAATGGCTCAAAGAGGAGGAGTAATCAACTGCACAGTTAGAATAGGAGACAAGATCTATGGACCCACAATACCTGACGGGAAAGGGCACTTATTGCTTGCATTCGAACTTGTTGAAGGGTTGAGGGCAATAAACAGTGTTTCGCCGCAGGGGGTTGCCATACTAAGCACGTACAGGATTGTGCCTGTAATGGTTTCCTTGGGGAAGGCAACTTATCCCTCTAAAGAAGAAATAATTAGTGATGTGAAAAAATTTGTTTCTAAGGTCATAACCATTGATTGTCTTAAGATAGCGGAGAAGGCGGGGAACCCGCTGACCATGAACGTGGCGATGCTTGGAGTTGCGTCAGGGGCAGGATACATACCGCTTAAACAAGAAATACTTAGGGAGACGATTGAAGAATTGGTTCCAAAAAAGTACGTGGACGTGAACCTGAAGGCTTTTGATCTAGGGGTGGAAGAAGGAAGAAAAACCAGTGAGGAATAAGGAGACAAGAGCCACTAATGTTAACGTCATAATAATTTTTTTAAACGTGAGTGCCTCTGATTTTCTTGTTTTAATTTTTTTAAAAAACAGTGAATTAGGAGGAAAACGATTGGGGGAAATCGTTGTTAGGTGTGTAAATTGTCAAAGGAGGATTCCTGTGGAGAAAGGCAGCAAACTTGTAACATGTCCTTATTGCAACATAACATACAGGATTTCCTGGCCAAACCCTAACCAAGCAAAGATAAGAGGACTCTATTGGGGTGAAAAACCGTATGGTGCTTAAAAGAAAAATAGCCTACATAAACCTAACGAAAAAAGAAGTGAAGACAAAAGAAATACCCTTGGAACTACGGAAGAAATACCTTGGAGGACGCGGGATAAACATGTACTTAATGTACAATTACATAAAGCCTAAAATTGACCCATTGGGACCTGAGAACTTCATATTTATAGGGGCAGGCTTACTGGGAGGGATTCCTTGTCTCGGGTCAGGGAGGTGTAACATATCCGCTAAGTCCCCCCTTACCGGGGCTGTGGGCGATTCAAACATGGGAGGCTTCTTTGCTCCAGAGCTCAGGTTCGCAGGCTTCGATCACCTTGCGATAAACGGAAAGGCAGATGAACCAGTTTATCTGTGGGTAAATGACGGAGAAATAGAGATAAGGAAGGCAAGCCACCTCTGGGGTGAAAACACATTTGAAACACAGGAAATAATAAGGAAAGACCACGGAGACCCTGAAATAAAGGTTTTAACAATAGGCGTAGCTGGAGAAAACCTGGTGAGGTTTGCAAATGTTAGAACGGAAATGAAGAACTCAGGTGGAAGGACAGGGATGGGAGCTGTCTTCGGATCCAAAAAGCTTAAGGCGATCGCAGTGAGAGGCACAGGAAGCCTTGAATTCCATGAACCAGAGAAGCTTCTTGAATATTGCAGGGAAATGAACGAAATGATGATGAAAACCAAATGGGCTCAAGCCCAGTCGAGATGGGGTACAATGATAATCTTCAGTCACACAAACACAGCTGGACTAATAAGGACAAGAAACTTCCAGAAAAACTGGATGGAACACGCAGAAGCAATAGAGGACGAAGAAATGGACAAATATAGCATAGGCATGGCTGGATGCTACTAATGCTCAGTACACTGTAGGCACCGGTACATACTTGACTCACCTAAATATGAAAGGGTTTACGGGGAAGGGCCTGAATACACTTCCCAGGGAGCATGGGGAACAGAGCCT
>JAOZGF010000287.1 GCA_027491845.1 Thermoproteota archaeon
GATGCCATGGTTGAAATGGTGAAAAGAATCGCGACGAGAAAGGGTAAACTTGGAGAGCTAGGCGCACTTGGAGTAACTAAGGCCTCACAGGCGCTGGGGGAAAAGACAAGGAAATACGTAACTAACATAAAAGGACTTGAAACAATCGCAAGTGACCCAAGGGTTTGCACAGGCTTTGGATTCGCATACGTTGTTGCAAGCAGGGGATCAGACCACCTTAGGGCTCACCCTGTCTTCGAAATGCTCCCCTACTTCCACGGAATAGCTAAGGAATTATTTGGGAGCGAGGAAGCATGCCAGCTGGGCAAGTTCGGCGGGAAAGTTGAAATGGTTTTTTGGCATGAAAACCTAGCAGCAGTAACAGATTCAATGGGAACATGTAGGTTCATGCATGCATCATTTTACGCTGAATACCCAATACCTGAACTCTACGCAAAACAAAAAGGAATAAAAAGGAAAATTTACTCTATAAAGTACCATGAATGGCTTTCAACAGCAACAGGAATAAATTATACCTATGAAGAACTAATGAAGGCAGGTCAAAGGATAATTAACCTTGAAAGAGCCCTTACTACGAGGCTTGGAATAAGAAGAAAAGATGACGCAATGCCTGAAAGATTCATGAAAGAACCCGTTCCTTCAGGCCCATATAAAGGCTCTGTTTTCCCGAAAAAACAACTAGATAAGATGCTGGACAAATACTATGAAATGAGGGGGTGGGACAGAGAAACAGGTCTACTGTTGAAGGAAAAACTCGTCGAACTGGAGATGCAGGACATAGCTGAGGACCTAGAAAAAAGAGGACTGCTGAAAACAAGGAAAAAAAGAGAGGTAGGGAAGAAATAAATGCCAACCTGTAAAATATGTAGGAAAAGAATAAAGGTATCGACAACAGGGATTAGGTCCTACAAGTGCAGGATCTGCGGTAGAACAGTTTGCTTCGACCATTACGACGTAAGCAGGGGGCTTTGCCACATATGCGCAGGAATCATGCCTGAAAAGAAACCTATTACAACTAAAGCCACTTAAGCAAAGCCTTCCTCCAACCTCCTAACTTTTTTAGATGGTTAGCTCTGGAAAAGGAAAGTTATGGCTAAGCAAAAGACATTGTTCACAGAAGGTAGGGAAGAAATAAAAAAAGAAATCTGTCAAGCGTGTATGGGTCATAGGCGTCTCTGCGGTAGAAGTTTTTGCCCAATCCTCTTGAAAGCCAAAATACTGCTCAAGAACGAAAGTAGATTTATGTCAAGGGAAATATGGGGTTCTTCTCCGCCCTCCGTTTTCGTTGGCTTATTCGGCTACCCCAAGGTTTTCACAGGCCCTCTTGTTCCGTTCACGGATGAGAAAGACACATCAATCCTTGATTCACCGGAGGAATGGATAAACAAGACAGTGGAAGAAATACTGGGCTACAGGTTACTTCTAATCAAGGGAAAAAAGAGGGTGAGGGTCTTTGAAGCTAAGGAGCCTGGCAGGGTTCTCTCAACAATCCAAGAGCTGGGTATGGCCCAATTCCCCGTTGACGTTCAAGCAGCATTCAGCAAATCCCCAAGGTTTAAACTGGTTTTTTCATGCAGGCAACCGTTAACCGCCCTATCGGCACCACTCAACAATGTTTCACTGGGCGAAAACCCTAGAATTCCTAAAAAAATAGATTATTTGGCTTCAGATACAGATGTAAAAGCTAATGAGGCGATCATAGAGTTATATAGGAGCAATATACAGCAAACACACATAACAAGGATCTTTTCCCTCGGACTACTTGGATTGAAAAAACAAAGGAAGCTTGTTCCAACGGAATGGAGCATTACAGCCGTTGACAATGCGCTAGCCGAGGCACTGCGTAAACAAGTGCTCAACTACCCTGAAATAAACGAATACTTTGTATTCGGCCACAAGGCACTGGGTAACAACGTTCAACTCCTGTTTCTTCCTACATCCTGGATGTTTGAAGCTATGGAGACGTGGTTAATGTCAAGCGAAGCCGCAATATACAGGGACTATGAACTAGGCTGGGGAAGAAAGAAATATGCAGAAAACATTACAGGCGCCTACTATGCAGTAAAGCTTCCTGTCCTAGAGTTCTTAAGCAAAATAAAGAGGCAAGCAGGGGTAATAGCTTTCCTTGAAGTATACAAAGAATGGATACCCTTAGGCGTGTGGAGGTTTAGGGAGATAAGCAGGTTCGCCCTAAGAAAAAATCCGTCAAAGTTTGAAAGAATAGAGGATGCCTTAACAGAACTAAACAAGAGACTTAATGTACCAATCAACGCATGGTTGAAGAAAAGCTCTGTTTATAGCTTTATTAAACGACAGACACAGTTAAAACCCTTCATTTAACCTGAAAAATGAAAAGTTAAAGACAAGTTAGCAGCTGACTGAGACATAAAAACTAAACTAATTTATTGTTGAATAAACTCTCAAAACACCTGGCAATTTTTACGCTTACTTATAGCACTTTCCATGACGCAGTAACTACTTTTTAACGCCTGTAAGGCCTATGTTCATTACAATGCAACTCCAGTGCCTCAGCTTTTCTAACTTTTTTAATGAAACGTCTAGTCAATGAGGAAAATTTAAAAGTTTGATAAGTTCATAGTTATCACTTTTGATAAC
>JAOZGF010000224.1 GCA_027491845.1 Thermoproteota archaeon
TAAGATAGGAGGGCTGTCACTGCCCCTCCATCTTGACAGTTTTGTTTTATGCCAGGGTCCATTGCCTCACATTTGTACACTGCCCTATAAATCCCAAAAGGCTCGTTTTCATTTCTGCCTCTACCGAAAACTGCTTTTTCTAAAGTTTCATAGTTGACCCCTGTTATGGGGCATTGTTGATAACAGACACCGCACGCTAAACACATACCCGTTAGCTTTGGTCTTTCTTCAACGAATTCTAATGCGTTAACGGTGCAGGAAGCTACACAAGCCCCGCATTTCGAGCATAGTCCGGGTTTTATGATTTCCCTTGATAAATCAGTGAAAATTTTTACCTTCATGTTTTTTTCCTCCAGCAACCTTGGAAAACAGTAAACAAGTGTTTTAGCTAGATGTGTTGAATAAATTTTTTTTGGTTTTTAGGAGGCCTGATCAGTTTGTTTCTGTCAACAATACTTTGTTGATTTTATCCAGTAACTTGCCTATGTTTTCCTTCGTCTTGGCTGAAACAGTAACGTAGTCGATTACAGCGGGGAATGATTTAGCCTCAGAAACCTTCACACCTATTTCCTCACCATTGCATTTGTCGATCTTGTTGAAGACCAAGATAGTTTTGTTCGGTTTTATGCCTGTTTTGCGCAATATTTCGAGGGAGGTTTTGATTTTTTCCCTTATTAGGAGAAGAGGGTCGCTAACATCTACGACCAGTAAATGCACGTCAGCGTTTCTAATGTCTTCAAGGTTTATTTTAAAAGATGTGATTAGCTTTGGATCCAGGTCCATGACAAAGCCAATCGTGTCTACAAAAAGCATTTTCCTTCCATTACTGTATCTATAGTAATACTTGCTCGAGAGGGTTGTGAACGGGCTGTCGCTAACTGGCTTAGCCACACCTGTTATAGAGTTAAACAAGCTTGTTTTCCCCGCGTTATAGTAGCCTATCAAGCAGATAAGCGGCATCCCCATTTCCTTGGCTTTCCTTATTTTATCAATTTTCTCCTTCCATGACTTCTCGATTTTTTGCTTTATTTTAGCCTCTCTACTTTTAAGTAGGGATAGAGTGTTGTGATAAGCGTATTCTCCTCTCCCCATGAAGCCAGGTCTTTCCTTCTTGTATTTTATTGAGGCTCTTAACTTGTAATAAGGAAACAGTTTTCTTATCCTGGCAAGGGTTATCTGAAGCTTTGAGAGGGTGTCGGAAGCCATTTTCTCAAAAATGTTAAGGGTGACCTCATACCTGTCGAGGACTTCACAGTTCAAGCTGGTTTCTAACTTGTACTTTTGTAGTGTTGTTAAATTATTGTACACAAAGACAGCTTCTACAGCGTTTGCCTCAACTTCCTTAGCTATTTCCTTTATTTTTCCCTTACCGAAAAGATAGGCTCTCGAAGGCTTAATTTTTGTTTGGATAATGTGCTTCCTCACACGGTAACCTAGAGCGCTTATGAGGTTTTGGAATTCGGATAATTGGAGCTTATAATGAACATGGTCGTGTACATTTGTTTTTAACATGGCTATAATTGCGTTCTTTTGCAACTTGTTTTTCCACCGTCTTCGTTAAAGCCATATTACAGTTTCCAGTTTAAAAAAGGATTGAAGAAGTTAAAAGTGGATTATTGTGGAAAAACGAAAAACGTTTTTTATTTGATTCAGAATCTATTAGATTAGGTGAACAAGACACCTTTATACGTGCACCATGAATAAATGTTGTGATCTTGGTTATAAATAGTTTCTTTTTTGTTCAGCCATCTTCTTGGAATCTTAAGCTCTGAAGGGAAACGATTCCATGCTCAATGACATGGCTTGGCACTGTTTAGAGATAAAGGAGGTAATGAGGAAACTTGGCTCAAGCAGGAGCGGGCTGAGTGAAAACGAGGCAAGGGAGAGACTTAAACGTTACGGTTTAAACAAGCTCAAGGAACTCAGGAAGATCTCTCCCATGAAAATCTTTCTTGAACAATTTAAGAGCTTCCTCGTCGTAATCTTAATTATAGCCACTGTCATATCGTCTTTCTTGGGCGAAATAATCGACACTGTTGTTATCCTCGCAATAGTTTTCGCCTCAGCACTACTTGGTTTCATACAGGAGTTCAAGGCTGAGAAGGCACTGGAAAAACTGAAAGAGATGGTTTCACCTACTGCTAAGGTTGTAAGAGGAGGTAAACTAGAGGTTATACCTGCGGAAGAGGTTGTCCCTGGAGATGTTATAGTGTTAGAGGCAGGGGACAAGGTTCCCGCAGACGGAAGGCTAATATTTTCTTGGAACCTTCAAGTCGATGAGGCATCCCTAACAGGTGAATCGGTTCCTGTTGAAAAAATTACTTCTAAGGTCCCTGAAAACGCTTCTTTGACCGAGAGAAGAAACATGGTTTACATGGGCACATGCGTAACCTACGGCAGGGGGGAAGCTGTGGTAACTGGTACAGGTATGAAAACAGAATTCGGAAAAAATTCGGGAATGCTTCAAGAGATAGAAAAAGAAACAACCCCCCTCCAAAAAAAGCTAGATAAAGTTGGAAAGAACATCGGCTTGCTTTGCTTGATTGTATGTGGAGTGGTCGCCTCATTGGGCCTTGTTAGGGGTGGGAGTGTTCTTGGGATGCTGCTTTGGGGCATTAGTTTAGCTGTTGCAGCAGTTCCTGAAGCGTTACCTGCGGTAGTAACAATAACCTTAGCCGTTGGCGTGCAAAGAATGGCTAGGAGAAATGCAGTGATAAGGAGGCTTTCATCTGTGGAGACACTGGGGAGTTCAACAGTCATATGTACGGATAAGACAGGTACCTTAACCAAGAACGAAATGACAGTAAAAGAAATATACTTGCCCGAGGCATGGTTAGAAGTTAGGGGGACGGGTTATGAGCCGCGAGGAACCTTCAAGGTAAAGGGAGAAAAGAAAGAAATAAATCCGTCAAGTTACCCTGACCTGATTCTTCTTTTGAAAGCTGCAGTGCTATGTAATAACTCTTACTTAGAAGAAAAAAATGGAAAATGGATTATTAGGGGAGACCCCACTGAGGGTGCTCTTCTAACCGCTGCTGCAAAAGCTAAGTTAAGCAAGAACGAGTTAGAATCCCGCTATCCAAGGGTTTTCGAATTACCCTTTGACTCCATGCGGAAAATGATGACAACAATCCATGAAGTAGCCCCAGGCAAGTTCGTTGCATACGTTAAGGGGGCTCCTGAAGTCATTGTCAAAGCATCTTCATATTACCGATGTAAACAAAAAAACAAGCTTTTTACAGAGGAAATGAAAAGAGAAGTGCTTGAAATAAACAGGGAAATGGCTAAAAACGGCCTGAGGGTTCTGGCAATAGCGTACAGAGAAGTCCTCTGGGAGAAGGAGAAAATTTTTAAGAAGGAGGAAATGGGTGAAATCGAGGAGAACCTAATCTTTTTAGGATTAACCGCAATGATGGATCCCCCGCGAGAAGAAGTTAAGGAAGCAGTTGAGAAATGCAGGAAGGCTGGAATAAAAGTTGTAATGATAACAGGCGACCATGAATTAACAGCCGTCTCAGTTGCAAAACAAATAGGCTTGATCCAAAGTCCATATCTCTCTCTAACCGGAGAAAAATTGGATTCCATGAGCGATAGGGAACTTGAGGAATTGGTTGAGAAGGTTTCGATTTATGCAAGGGTTTCTCCACAACATAAAATGAGGATTGTTAAGGCTTTAAAGAAAAAGAAACATGTTGTTGCGGTAACGGGAGACGGGGTCAACGACGCTCCTGCACTGAAAACAGCAGATATAGGTGTGTCGATGGGCATAACAGGGACAGATGTTGCAAAGGAAGCGTCTGACATGATTATCTCCGACGACAACTTCGCAAGCATCGTTGCAGCCATAGAAGAGGGAAGGGGAATATACGACAACATAAAAAAGTATTTGATGTATCTGCTTGCCTGCAACATCGGTGAAATACTTATAATGCTCTTTGGAGGGCTGATAGGCGTCCCTCTTCCCTTACTAGCAATGCAGATCCTGATGATAAACCTCACAACAGACGGTTTACCAGCTATAGCCTTAAGTGTTGACCCTTATGATCGAGACGTGATGGAGAGGCCTCCTAGGAATCCTGAGGAAAGCATTTTCACTCCTAGGATGAAGGCCATAATTGGTTTAGGGGCAATCCTCATGGGTGTTCTGGGAATAGGAACATTCCTCTGCTTCCTTCAAAGAGGAGTATTGTACGCTAGATCTACATTGTTCTGGTTTGTAACATTATATGAAATGTTTAAGGTTTTTCCTTGCAGGTCAGAGAGACATACCTCTATAGAACTGGGATTTAGGTCAAACCGTCCATTAATAGCGGCGATAATTTCATCCCTATCTCTAACGCTGCTTATTTTGTTTGTTTCAGTTCTTCAGCAGGCATTCAAGGTGACGGCGGTAAACCCCTTAGACCTCCTCCTCCTAAGCTTACTGGCAACACTAGGCATTATAGTTATTGATACAGGTAAGGAACTGGCAAACAGGGGCATCTTAAAATGACCCATATTTTAGAGAAGATAGTGAAAGCAACGCAAACACTAACTTAACAAATAGATGAATCATTCACAAAATAGAAAAAACGTTATTTAAGGAAAACCCTAAAACAAGGTCCAAAATTCGAGAGGATTGAAGAAAGATTGATTGCGGAATTAGTGAGGCTTGATATTTACACTGAAGTTGTAAGCGCAATCATTTGCTTCGCGATAGGGCATTTTTCCCTGAGGGGATACAGGAAAACAGGGGAGAAAAGCCTCATGTACCTTTACTTCGGTTTCATAGGCCTAGGGATAGCTATGTTTTTTCGGGGAACAATATACGTCTTCCTTATCATGCTGGTCAGACAGCCTCAAACAAACTTGGATGCTGTGAGGCAGATTTCAATTTATTCCTCCTTTATATGCGGGATTATCAAGATATTTTCCTATGGGTCGATGGCCTACATTTTTTCTAGGCAAGCCGCTCAGAAACATCCTTATTCAGCCCTTGCCTTATTCCCCTTCATATTCAATCCATTCATTGAATCTATTTCATTGATCCTGCTGCTCTACATTTCGGTTCAATGTGGAATGAACTTTTTATTTGACCGCGAAACCAATAAACTACTTGTCCTAATGGGCTTCGTTTCATTGTTCCTTGGACACCTATTATTTCTCTTCTCCGTGGCAAAGGCAACCCTTTACGTTGCAGGCGAAATATTTCAGTTAGGTGGGCTGGCGTCCATGCTTACCATGACAATTAAAGTTAACAAGGAGGTTAAATGAGCAGGCAATATAGATCTAAGGTTAGGATTTACGTTGACATAATGAAGGCAATAAAGAAGGATGGTGAGGCCAAGCCAACGAGAATACTTTATTCAGCCAATCTATCCCATTCAAGGCTCATCAAGTATCTTGATTTCCTGTTAAAGGAAGGCTTCATTAGGGAGATTAAAATTAAAAACTCGAAACGTTACGCTTTAACGGAGAAAGGCGAGAGATTTCTACGTGAATTTAGGGTTTTCGAGAAATTTGCAAGCGCATTTGGAATAAGCATTTAAATCTTAGTGTAAAGCTCTATTCCATGTCTCAAGCAAGCCTCCTTTGCCCTGTCATCTGCGAAGGGAGTGACAATTATCACTCTACTAGGCTTTCTTCCTGAGGTTTTTTTCAAAGAAGGAAGTTTTCCTTTTGAGAAGGGATACGTCAGAAGCCTTTGCATGGGACATTATTTCTATCAAAATTGTTTTTCCGTTTTTTACAGCAACGTCAACTTCCACGGAGCTAGGGTAGCCGTATACCTTTCCTTTCCTGTCGTAATTGATCCACTTTTCAACCCTAAAATCAAATTCCTTCTCTAGTAATCCTTTTAATCCTGCCCTAAAGGATTCTTCGCTTATTATCCTCCAACGAGCGCCTATTGCTGTTATATGCCTATTAACAAGTCAAAACCCTTGTTCATGTCTTCTCTTAACTTGTTCATATATCCTTCCTTAGTTCAGCTAAAGCTTCTTCGTGTTTATCCAGTCTCTCCATGATTTCTTTAAACCCAAGGTAGCCTGCAACGGTATATCTAAATTCCCTGTCTTTTTCGAGAAGCTCGATGAACTCTTGTTTGAGTTTCCCCATGAAAACCTGCCTGCAATGTTACGGGGCCTTAGAGTACGGATCTAAAAAATTTCAGGTTTTTCACTTAATAAGGGAAAGGTAGTTGAAGTTTTAAATAAATGACGTTTTTTCTTGGAACTAGAAAATAGGGGCAGGGGATTGAAAATGTGGACAGGCTTCTTCTTTAAATTCGTTTGTTTTAAGCTACCTTACGTCACCCTCATAGTTGTCATCGTAGGTCTCGCAAACAGGTTTTTAAGCTGGCTTACGAAGAGGAAAGCTGTTGCCTTAAAGAACTACGGCGAAAAATCCCTCAGGAAGTTTCTCTGGGCGATCAGGTTTTTCTTAACAGACATGGTTTTTCTAAGGAAATTGCTTTACCAA
>JAOZGF010000002.1 GCA_027491845.1 Thermoproteota archaeon
GCTATATATTGTGCCCCCCTTAATTTTTTAAGTGAAAGCATCAGTTCCCTCATGATCGCCTCCCTATTTCTAGGATCCATGTGAACGTCAAATTCATCTACAGCCCTTATAGGCGACTTGATGTGCCGTTGCAGTGCAAGCAGGAAACACATGATGGCTATGCTTCTCTCCCCGCCGCTCTGAGTGTAAGTATTAAGGGAGGCAGGCCTTGTTCCCTTAAACCCAAGCAATAACTCTAAGCCTGCTTCATTGATGTTTTCAAGATTAACAAGCCTAACATAACCTGTCCCGCCAATCTTGCCTATGAGTTCCCTATACACCTTGTTAACTTCGGTGATTACCTTCAATATTTCATTCTTCCACTTCCTTCTTCTTTTTTCAAGTTCTGCGAGTGTTTTACTCCTGTTTTCAGCTGCAACCCTGGCCTTCTCCCTTATTTCTTCAAAAACCTCAAGATACCCCGCATACATTTTTTCTGCGTCACGGGACACATGTGACAAACTTGAAAGTTTAACGTTGACCATGTTTATTTCGTCAAGTATTTCTTTCGGAGACCTATCTGTCTCTATTCTTGGACCAACTTTCTCTGCTTCAATTTTAAGTTGTTTGATTTCTTCTTCAACCTTTCTGGCGTTCTTCCTTAATTCATTAATTTCCCTCGCGACAAGGTCGAGCTTGAAACCAAGGAAAGCCTCCCTAACCTTTACGTCAACGTAGTTTTCATGTAACGCTGAAAACTTTCTTTTTTCCTCGCTTAACTCGTCCAAGCACTCCTTTATTTTTTCCCTAATTCCTTCAATCTGCCCTTCAAGAAAATCATCGTTTGACCTGCATGGAACCCTCATTTTTTTGGTTGAAAAAAACCTTTCGATTTCTCCTGGACTAAAAGCCTTCCTCATTTCATTCTTCACAGATTTAAGGGTTTCGAGAACTGCAAGTGTTTTCTCTAAGTTTATCAGTTTATGGTAAATGGAATCCTTCAGGAATTCTTCCTTTCTCATGTTTTCCCCTAGTTTATCCGCGGTTTCACTGGTTTTTCTTTTTTCTTCTTTAAGCCTCCTTCGTTCAAGAACTCTTTCGTTTAATTTCTCAAGTAGTTGGCTGAACTGTTTTTCTTTTTTAATGTATTTAGCCCATAAATACTCCCTCTTAAGACTCTCTTTTTGTTTTTCCAGTTTCTTCTTAGCCTTATATTTTGCGTATTCTTCTCTCCAGTGTTCAAGTGTTTTTTCAGCTTTTTCCATCAGTTTTTTAAGGGTTTCCTCATCAGTTTGGAGCTTTAAAAGCTTTTCTTCGGCCTCAAGTATTTTTTCCCTGTATTCTTTTAAGCCAACTGCTTCCTCAACCATCAAAAGTTTTTCCTGCGGGTTTATTACTCCAAATTCCTCTATGAGGTGTTGATGCATTACGATCAACATGTTTTCAGGGTTTATTCCAAGTTTTGAAAGCATGTTGACAACTTCCCCCTTGGTTGCAGCTCGGTAGTCTGCCTCGTACCAGTAGGAGCCGTCCTTCCTTAAGTAGCGGGATAAAACGAAAGTATCTGATTTGCACCTTGGTATGGGTCGTTTCCCGTTTATAGGTTCATTATTGAACACCACTGTTACACGCGCTATTTCCTTACCTCTCCTAATCAAGTCGCTGAGTTTCCTTGACCTTTCAGTATAGGTTTGACCTAAAACTATTGATAAAGCCAACAATATGGATGACTTGCCTGCCCCGTTTGGCCCGCAGATGAGGTTAAGTCCTTCCTTGAGCGGTACTCTAGCATATTCATAGGACATGAAGTTTTCTAGGATTATTTCTTTAATCAGCGGCTTTCTAAGTTTGTCCTCCATTTCTTTAGGTCCCCTTTTCACTTTATCGACGGAAGCCCTTTGACAACTATAATTTTTTATCCTTACTTCGACTTTTCAGTTTAGGGGTTAATATTCCGTTAGGAATATTTTTGACAGTAAAATATTAATACAGGAATTCATTTAGAGCTTATTTAATTAAGTGTATGGAGGGGCAATGGACTAAAGAAATATAGGGAAATTAAGGTTAGGGATGAAACGAAACTCATTCATGG
>JAOZGF010000006.1 GCA_027491845.1 Thermoproteota archaeon
TAACTGCAGTTATAACAGCAGCTTATAAGAAGGAGGATTTCTTGAACCTTAAAAGATCTGTTTTTCTTTCTTTGCTGGCTGAGGTTCTCTTGGCAATTTTCTGGGTTTCGGCAAGGTTAATTGCAAACTGGTTTTCCCTTGACACTTCAGTTGCTACTTTTTATTCTCTATTAATCGGTTGCATTATTATTTTGATCTTCAGGTTCTTTATTTTGCTCATCACAAGCGGCTTAGATTTTCTAAGCAGTCTTTTAGTTGGATCCTCCCAACCTGTATTAGTTATACTCATGTTCTACGCTGCAAGGTTTTCTGAAAGACTTGCTTCTTCACTTTTCCCTTCAGGAGGTTTCCCCTTAAGCATTTACAGGTTAACGTTTGCCATTGTCGTCTTGTTAATTGCCTCGTGGGCCTTCCTGAATGTCGTTAACACTCCATTAAGGGCGAATTACGGAATAGGTGCTATTGAACTAATCCATCTATTGTTGATTGAGAAAGCCGAGCCACTAGAAAAGTTCTTTTCAGTCATGGGTGAAGAAATTTATTCACAAGTCTTTTGCTGTGGATTCATAAACACTAACAACAAAATAAAGGCTTTGATTCTCGTTCCCTACCTTCATCCAGGTCCTTACGATGACGTCGGCAGCAGCAACATTTCATATATCTTGAGCAACGAACTGGAGAGGGAAAACTTGATTGAAAACGTATTTGTTTTCCATGGAACAGCAACTCATGACTTCAACGTCACATCAAGAAGAGACGTAATTAAAATATGTGAACAAGTTAAAAAGGAAATTGTTGGTGTTGAAAGGAATAGTCTAACTGAAAATAATTGTTTTATGCCTGCTAGGGTGAGAAAGGGTGATGCAGAGGTTTTTCATTTATCAGTGAACGATTTCTCCCTCCTCTTTATCACAAGAGACCCTCTGGACACTGAAGACATAGATTTAGGTATAGGACTAGCTTTAATGGCCTTGCTAAAAAAGAATGGAATAAAGAATGTTGGAGTTGTAGATTGTCATAATTATCTTTCTGAATGGGCCTCTCCTCTCTTGCTTGGCGACCAGTTTGTTTTCAACGTGATGGAGGCTGCTGAAATAGCGTTTGAAAAATCCAGAGAAAAGTCTTTCCCTTCCATGGAAGTTGGAACAGCAAAGATAACTGATGTTGGAGGGGTTGAAAAAGGGTTTGGCCCTGCAGGGGTAAGGATGTTGACTGTTAAGATTGGAGGAGAAAAGTACGGTATCATGCTAATTGACGGTAACAATATGGTTCCCAATTTAAGAAGAAAACTCATTGAAAGAATGAAGCGAAGAGGATATAGGGATGGCGAGGTTGCAACAACAGACACGCATTATGTTAACACTTTTAAAACATCTTATAATCCTGTTGGGTTAAGGACTCCTGAAAAGGAAATCTTAGGTTATCTAGATAAATTAATAGATGAATCACTAAGAAATATGGAGCCATGTAAAGCTTTTTCTTTAACAGTAAAAACGCCTAAAGTAAGGGTTGTAGGGATAGGTAAAACAGCAGAGTTCCTTTCACTTTTAAGCAGCACAATTTCCCTATCAAAGGTTATAGCTCCATTAATATTTATTTCGGCATTTGTACTGGCGGTCATGGGTTTCCTGATTTAAGGGAGAACGCCTATGAAATATGTTGAGATGTGCAGGCTTGCTGTAGAGGAAGCTGAAAGGAAACTTTCCCTGGAAAAAGAAACGAGAATAGAGGTGGGTGAAGCGAAACTAGGTGGAAAAAGCATTCTTGCGGATAGATTAATGGACAGAGAATTAACTGGATATTTTAAAAAAAAGGGGTTTTTTGTTGCAACGGAGGAGTCAGGTTTCTCTGGAGACAAGGACTCAGAGCACATTGTTCTTATTGATCCATTGGATGGAAGCAGGAACTACGCCAATAGGATACCTATTTATTGTGTTTCTATTGCTATTGCAAAAAACAAACCGGTTATTTTGCTTAAAGACGTTATAGCTTCTTATGTAAAAAAATTAATAACTGGGGAGGAATTCTACGCGGACAAAGAAAGAGTTTATGTCCCAAATGAAATAGAACAGCCTGTCTCAGAGGTTGTCTCCATATTATCATATGGAGATGAAAAGCTTATCCGATTAATCAAGGAATTCCGTAACTCAAGGCTTTTGGGATCTGCTTCATACGAAATTTGTTTGGTAGCTAGAAATTCTTTGAGTGCATTTATAGATCTCAGAAATAAACTCAGAACCGTTGACGTGATTGCAGCATCATATATTCTGGAGAGAAAAGGCGGGCTTATCTCAGACTTAAGGGGAGAAAGAATTAGGTTTAAACCTCTTCAGAAAGGCATTGGCATTATTGCTGCCAGGTCTAAAAGCATCCTTAAGAGGGTTCTTAAGGCAATCAATGCAATCAATGCAACTAAAGGAATGATGGAAAACATTTAATTATTACGAGCACCATACTTTCCCTTTCCATTCAATTGCTTTGATGAAAACCATTTCTTTTTAATTGGGGTTGTTAAAAGTTGGTGTTCTATATTGGAGAAGCCTTGGTTGGTGAGGGAGACGAAGTAGCTCATGTGGATCTCATGGTTGGAGACAAGGAAGGGAATGTAGGAAAAGCCTTTGCACAGGGTTTAACAACGCTTTCATGGGGCCATACTCCACTTCTAGCCGTCATCAGGCCAAACTTGCCTGCCAAGCCATATACATTAATTGTTCCGAAAGTAACTGTCAAGGACTTTGAACAAGCAGAGAAAATATTTGGCCCAGCTCAAACTGCCGTTGCTAAGGCGGTTGCTGACTCTGTCGAGGAAGGAATAATCCCTAAAGATGAACTGGACAACTGGGTTATTGTTGTAAGCGTTTTCATTCATCCTAAAGCAAAAGACAAAAGGAAAATATATCATTTCAACTATAGTGCCACAAAACTTGCCTTAAGAAGGGCGTTATCAAATTATCCTACAATAGATAAGATTTTGTATGACAAGGACAGGGCAATTCACCCGTTCCTTGGCTACAGGGTTCCTAGACTTTGGAATCCTCCATATCTCCAAGTTGCATTAGATATACCCTCAATCGAAAAAACATTAAAGATAGTAAGCCTAATACCTAGAAGTGACAGGGTTATTTTTGAGGTTGGAACACCTCTTATAAAAAAATACGGTGCAAGGGTGCTTCGCGAGCTTAGAACCATTGCCCCGGACAAGTTCATGATAGCCGACTTAAAAACGTTGGATGTGGGAAAGGTTGAGGTTGACATTGCTTTTAACGAAACAGCTGACGGTGTCATCGCTTCAGGACTCGCTCCAAAGAAAACCCTTGACAACGTGATATATGAAGCAAAGAGACTAGGTATTTACTCTGCAATAGACTTAATAAACGTTGAGGATCCAATTGAACTTCTCAAAAAACTTAATGAGCCTCCAGACATAGTGTATATCCACAGAGCAATCGACGTAGAAGAAAGAGAAAAGATAGGGCTTCCT
>JAOZGF010000014.1 GCA_027491845.1 Thermoproteota archaeon
TTTCCACCTTAAACCAAGCCTTTTTCCCTGAGCAGGGGCAACGGATCAACGTTGTGAAGGTTAAAACCAAGTTTTCCCGGATTAACGCCGAACGCCAAGGCCATTAGCTGGGTGAAATAAAAAATCGGGAGAGGCTTGAAATCCATGAACTTCTCAGCCGCCTCAACCTGTCTCCTGTCCAGATTAAAAAAACAGAGCGGACAACTTAAACAGACCGCCTCAGCACCCCTATCAATCGCGTCAGTGACGATTCTGCGAGCCATCTCAGAAACGTAATCAGCCTTGTCCACTGTTAAGTAAGAACCACAGCAAACCGTCTTGAAAGGTGAATCAACAGGTTCAGCTCCAAGCAAGCTTAGAAGCCTGTCCATCACCATGGGGTTGTCGGGGTCATCTATCCCTACTTTCCTTGGCCTCACCAGGAGGCAGCCATAATATGGAAGAACCCTCAAGTTAAGCTTCTCCTTGACATGTTCCCTGACTTCGCCTGCATCGATTCCCCTTAAAACCTCCAGTAAATGGACGACCTCAACACCGCCTTCATACTCTTCCTCTTCATCCATGAAAGCATTTAACTTCACCAATTTGTCTCTTTCCTCCCTAACCATCATGTTAGCCCTCTTTAAAGTGTTATAACACATGGAGCAAAGCGTCATAAGAGGAGTCCTCCCCATTTCCTGTGCCCTGATCAAGTTCCTGACAGAGGCAACATGATACATTAAATTGTCCGTTGCAAGGGAATAAACAGTGCCACAGCAATTCCATCTTTCAAGTTCAACAACCCTTACGCCCAAAACCCTTGCTACAGCATACATTGAATCCTCGAAGTTTTTAGCCGTTGTCTTAAGTGTACAGCCAGGGAAATAAAGTAATTCCTTCATCCCAGACCCTTCAAAAGCAGAATTAAGTGAAATCAAGAGGAATACTTCCTCAAACAACTTATCAAAGCTATCTGAGGAAAACCCGCGAGATCCGTCCTTTTCAACTTATTCAACTTAACATGGTCAATGTTCTTTCTCAAATGGATAAGCCTTAAAGCCTCGTTAATGTTAGCTATGTCTATGCCCTTGGGGCAGCCTGCCCTACAAGTAAAGCATGCCGAACAAACCCAAATTGTTCCGGAGTTAAGAACCCTCTCATCACCAAACTGAACAAGCCTAATAACCTGGCTAGGCAACAAATCCATCTTGTCAACAAAAGGACACGCTGAAGAACACTTACCACATTGATAACAAGCATAAATGTTTTCACCGCTTAACTCCACAACCTTCCTAACAAATTCACCGTTAACCCTTTGCCTTGACAAAATGAGGTTCATTCGGGCAATCACCGGTTTTATAACCAAGTTATATTATGGCTTCTCACCAATAAAAATTTATTAGAAAAAGAGGGAAAACTCAATGCTCCCCTCAATTAAAAAAAGAAAGACATTATGCCGCCTGAAACCTAAGAAAAGCCAGGACGTGGTCAACAGGCCTAAATGTTTGAAGAAAAAACCCAAACCCAAAACCTGATTGGAATTATAAGAAATCTTAGGGGAAACAACTTTTTTGTTCTTTACACGTAGAGTGCAGATGAGAATGCAGATAATCATGTCTCAATGAACAAAAGAAAAACTTAGAAAAGAACAAGGCATCTGCAATAACCAAAAAAATCTAGTTTTTTAAAAAAAGGGGAAAGTAAAGATTTTTTCAGTGCTTTAGTCTCCTACTTGCTGCTTTCACTCCAACCGCTATCAAGAAAACAACCAAGGAAACCTTTACCAGGATTATAAGCAGTCGAGGGTTGTCTGCCTGTAAAATTACTCCTCCCACAGGAGGCACCCCCGGGCCTCCTTGATCAACTATTACGCCGTTCGCAGTTCCATCGTCGTCACCTAACCCTCCATCTGTGAGAGTAAGGGTTAATATGTTGTCTCCGTCATTGTCTCCGAGTAGGCTTGTCACATCAATCCAGCCTTCAGGCACATGATACTTCCAGTAAAGGGTTGTTGGGGGCATTGCGGATGGAAGCTTAATCGTCACCGTCACTGTTTGACCTGGAGTTAATCCCGTAATCTTAAAGGAGAAAAAGCCGTGAGGGAAAGCCAGGGGAGGCTTACCTTCGCTGGGCAGTGTTGCTTCATCCACCGCCTCAAAATCTTCGATTAAGCCATCTGTCGTTGAAAGTTTAACAGTTCCAGGTGCAGTGGAAGTTTGCAAGGTCATTAGCCATATGTTCCCGTCTATCCTGTTTCCTGTTGAACCTTCCTCTGAAGTATAGAACATAAGCAATTTTCCTTCATCCACGTAAATTTCAGGCCACATGTCCCACCATTTCTCACTGTTTCCTCCCTTCGTCCATCTTGTTCTACCCATCCAGTTCACCCCGTCTGAAGACCAAACTGACTCAATCCATTGACTGTTACTTGTTCCATCCCATGGAGCATAAAATAGCCAGTAATCTCCATCTGCATCCTGGAATATCACAGGGTCACAGCTTATTGTTCCTGGGACAGTTACAGGTACTGGCTGAGCCGTCCAAGTTAATCCGTCGGTGGAAGTTGCATAGTGATACTCCCCGCCAGCTGCCCAATTAGCCATAACAACGTGAAATTTACCGTTAGAATCCTGAAAAGCCTTGGGTATACCGTCGTTCGCTGTGTCGCTAACTGTAATTTTATTTGACCACGTGCTTCCGTAATCTGAAGTATAAATGCACTTAACCCCGCTACCTCCATCTTGGTAGAAAACCCAGATTTTCCCGTCTCTTGCTTGAATCGCCTCCACATGGCTTCCAGTTATGCCGTTTGGATAATAAGTTGGGTTCGCAACAAGCACGGGACCTATCCAATTGGTTCCCTCATACTTATAATAATGGATTTTTCCGTCACCAGCTGGTCCAGAAACAAAGACCCAGATTTTTCCTACGTCATCTTGGAAAGCAGCCATTCCCCTATGGCCCCGACCTGCTGACGGCGGCACCAGTGTAGGGGTGGACCATGTAACCCCGTTATCGGTTGACGTCATATAGTAAACTTCATACCCAGCTGCATCGCAGTTTCCACATGCATCGCAACCTGTGCCCTCGCAAGTATCGGGGTAATTTGGGTCGTTGTCAATGTTGCGTACGAAGAACAGCCAATAAGTACCTGCAGGATACGTTCCAATTGCTGTTCTAGCTTTAAAGAAACTTGGGTTTCTGTCGTAGCGCGGGGACGTTGTTAACTTTGTTTTGCTTATTTGTTGGGCTCTCGCCTTTGAAAAGGAAGAAGATACAGCAACTAGGAGGAGCAACGTAGCTATTGCAACTGTATATATATACGTTTCATTTGCCTTCCCCTAAGAAGGATGGGATGTTTAGGGTTATATACGTGCTTTGCCTTAAAAGTTTTTCTCGCAAACTGGATCTTTATTTATGTCTAAGCTATAATTTTGACCCTGTCCGAAGGTTTTAAAACCGAGTCTAAGCTGATTCAAGGAAGTGTGGCGTGCATGACTCATGATAACTGTGATTCATGAATAATATGGGTTTCGTTAAGACCTTTTCATTCTCAGCCTCTGCCACTTAAGTTAAAGAGAGCGGCCTTTTTCACTAGCTTTTTGGTTTGGCTTAGCTTCTCTCAACATTCTTTTTATATTTTTACGATTCATTTGTTGTAACGTTAAGTTTACACTTTACGCTATCTCAGAAATTAATGAAATTAGAAATCATGTTGGAGATTGTATGAAGAGGATTGGATTGAATAGCCCGGTTGTTCTTTTATTTTTATTTGTGGTGGTGGTGCAGGTTTTGTCTCTTTATGTTGCACCGCCAGTGCATT
>JAOZGF010000230.1 GCA_027491845.1 Thermoproteota archaeon
ATTGGAGTTTCCGGGGAAGAATGTGCATGTAACTTGGCTAGACTTATATTTGGTTGGGCGGAAGTGGATGAACTGGATGAACTGGCTGATTTTCTATTGAAAGCAGGATTTTTTGAAAACAGGGGCTCGGCGGTTAAGGGCGCAAGGTTCACCGTTGAAAATTGTTCTCTTCAGCCAGGTGTTTGTTCAGGCATCATTACTTCCCCTTTAAACAGGGCTAAAATAGATCCAGATGTCATATTGATCTATGGAAATCCAACGCAGGCTTTTCTCTTGTTTCATGGATATCTTTCAGGCGTGGGAGGGGCGGTGACCGTGAAGTATTCAGGCAGGCATGCTTCCTGCGGGCATGGGGTGATTCAAACCTATCTCTCGAACGAGTTTAACTTTGTTTTGCCTGATGAAGGAGACAAACTCTTCGCCTTTACACAAGATCACGAAGTTATTGTGGGTGTTCCTTCAGGGAAGATTGATGGAATCCTGAACAATTTAGAGAGGCTTTTTAGGAGGAAGATAATGAAGTACCCTACGCCGTTCTATCTTAGATTTGAACCTAGATTTCCACAAGCCTTTGATGACCTAGGGAAAAAATTTAAGTGATGGCTAGAAAGTTCTTTCTATGACGAAGTCAAAAGCCATTCTGAGATTTTTCTTTGCGGTTGTTTCAGGCAGGAAACCTAGTTTTTCATTGAATATTCTTTTTGCCTTCTCCGCCAGCTTCCTTGAAGTTGAAACACCGTATTGAATGCTTCCATACTTCCTCATAAGTGATAGAACGTACTTTACGTCCTCAACTGTTTTTTGACTCCTCTTTTTCCTGTAAATTTCTATTACTTTTTCTTTTTCACTTTCTCCGCAGTTCTTGAGGAGATGAATCAACATGAGCGTTCTTTTTCCTTCTAAAATGTCCCCGCCAATTTCCTTGCCATACTTTTTCTCTTCACCAATTAGGTTTAACGCGTCATCCTGTATTTGGAATGCAACGCCTAAGTATGAACCGAATTCTTCTATGGTTTTAAGGTGTTTTTCCTCTGCATTCGCTACAATGGCCCCAAGCTTACATGGACCAACTATGGTGTATGTTCCTGCCTTCATGCTTGTCATTTGAAAGTACTCTTCCTCTGTTATGTCAAATCTTTCATCTCTTATCCATGAGAGCTCCATGAATTGGCCTGCCGTAGTTGTGAGGAGTATTTCAACCATTTCATCCATCACTCTGAATGTTTTGTCAGGGCCTAAGATCTCTTCGTTGTCCCTTAAGACTTTCCACATTAGGACGTGAAGTGTGTCACCCGCGTTGATGGCTAATTCTTTTCCGTAAAGCTTGTGAAGCGCGGGTTTCCCCCTTCTCATGTCGGAATCATCTTCCACGTCGTCATGTATCAACACCCAGTCCTCAAACATCTGTATTGCTGCAGCTGTTTTTATCGCCTTTTCAGGTTTTCCTCCAAATGCTTCACAAGTTAAAAGACAGAGCGTAGGTCTTAATCCTTTCCCCTTTCTCCTCGGGTATTCCCTTACGATCTCGTAATGAAGCTTTGGCTCGTTCCTGTCTAAATATTTGTTTATTTCCTCGTAAGTTAAGTCTCTCTTCTCAAACAACACTTTCAAAAATTCATTGGCACTCATTAGCGCTCATTCTTCCTTTTTTAAAAATTTAAACTATCTTATTTAGCTAAAATAGACTTTAAAATTATTCTAAAATTATTCTAACCCTGCCGTCGAAATATAGCGGTCTCCACCTAAGTGTAATAGAACCCTTGATCTCTCAGGATTCCAGGTCTCCTTGAACATGCCCTCATCTACCTTGCAAATAAGTACTTCAGCTATGAACAAGGTGTGATCCCCTGCCTCAACGCTTTTTCCAACTTTACATTCAAGCCATCCCAGACATTCCTTAATAACAGGAGACTTCACCTTTTCTCCAGCTTGGAACGTGAGTTTTAATTCCCTTGTTTTATCTACATTCCTGCCTGAAACACTTCCGCAATACTTCACTTCTCTTAAGAGATTCTTAGAAGGAACATTTACCGTAAATTCATTTGTCTTAGTTATTAACTCATGTGTAAACCTGCGTGGGCTTACGCTGGCAGCCAAGAGAGGCGGGTCATGCGAGACAGGCATAACCCAGGAAGCTGTCATAACGTTTATTTTACCATTTAATTCGGTCACTAAGAGAGTAGGTATCTTGGGGTGAAGCACCCTAACCCAGTTTGGCCCCCTTAATGTTTTCATCTCCATTACCCCCCTAATTAATGGCAGAAGAACTTCTACTATTTTTCCATTTCCTTACGTCAATTGTTTCTAGCAAAATTTTTAAAGTTATTATTAGAGGGAAAATGGGAATCATTTAAATTTTTCAGAACACTGTCCAAAAGACTTGAGCTGTGGAGTTGCGGAAGAAAATGCAGTCTGAAACAAATGCTTTCTCAATAATAAGCACTCTAGTGGTTCTTCTAGGTTTACTTGGTACATCCTTTGCCTTCAGAGACTACGTTGCAAGTTTCTTGGCTTTCCTTGTTCTCAAGGCAAAAAAGGACGTAAAAGAGAAGGTTAGGATCAAAATCCTAACAACGCCGCCAATAAAGGGAGATCTCATTAAGATAGGGGTTTTAAGGTCAACTCTCATGGAGGTTGGAGATGGAGAGAGGCTTCCGTCCGTAAGAACAGGAAGAACTATACAAAGTCCCAATTATATGTTAATGTTTAACCCACTGTTAGTGTATGGCGAAGAAATAATTGATGAAGTGGTGGCCTACGTTAAGGACGGAGACTTGAAATTCCTGGAGAAATCGATGAAAGAAGCGATATGTAAGGAGGGATGCAAATTCGTTGACATAGGTATCTATCAGAACAAGGATCAATTTGTTATCCATGGAATGTATAAAACCCCTCCGGAAATAGCTTCAGAGAAAAGGAGCAACATTCTCTCCTATTTCTTCAATAAGCTCAGGCCACAAAACGAGTCGGTAAACTAAAAACATTGCTCTCACTTGGAAATATGCTTCAGAAAGAGAAAACGTTCCTGCCTACATTTTTTTAATGAACTTATAGGGTTCAAGGAGGATGAATGAAGTGTTTGTTGCTCCTGAAAGCCCAGATAACGCGATTTAACCCAGGGCAATGTCAACAGTTATCTTTTTCTTAATAAAGACAAAAATAATTGGAAGAAAATTAACAGAGGAAATGAAAGAACTTGGCAACTCGAAGTAGGTGCTAATTAAATGTATCTTTTCCAGGATTCAATGCCTGAAATCCTTGTTAAAGCAATAGCAGCCTCTTACGGGAAGAAAAACTTTAGTCCCTTCAATGAGGTCAGCAAACTTGCCCTTTTCCTTTGTAAAACAAAGGAAGAAATGCTCTTAAAAAATATTTTAACCCATAATGCAAGGACTTTGACTCAAGTAGAGTTCTTAGAAATTAGGTCAATTTTCTCTAGGCTCTGCAATTTTTACTCAGGTTTGGGTAGGGTTGATAGCTTGTTAATAGGCCCGCCTCTCGGATCCTTCTCATTCCTCTCTGTGTTCATGGAAAGCTTCTTCTTACCAATTAACGCATTTATAAAGGTAAAACACGGAAAACAAAGTAGAACAATTACTTTCAACGCAGAGAAGGTCTATGAACTTTCAGCTAAAGTTTCAGCTCAAATCTTGAAAAAGAATAAGGATGTGGTTGTCTCAGCTATTTACGACCCTGTTCATGGAAGAAAATTACATGAAAAATGCTTAATATTAAATGTGGTGATGAAGAAACTTGTTACACCCTATGGGTACTTCTTGGAAAAAGCCTTGAAAGAAAGTGGGGCGATAGTTGGGGCGATAGTGCTTTTAGACG
>JAOZGF010000045.1 GCA_027491845.1 Thermoproteota archaeon
CTTAAGCGGGGTATATTTATCTGTCACAGGCACGTCAGCTGTAGTGGCAGATTGTGGAGAAGTTGGGAGGGGGAATAGGGTTAACGGATTAATACCCTTGAACAGGCCTGTAAGCAATGAGGCGGCGGCTGGAAAAAACCCGGTAAGCCATGTTGGAAAAATATACAATGTTTTAACTCACAGGCTAGCCGACAAAATTTATCGCTCCATCCCTGGCGTTAAGGAGGTATACGTCTGGCTCTTAAGCCAAATAGGTAAACCAATTAACGAACCCATCATTGCATCGGTACAGTTAATCCCCGACAAAAACCTAGACATAAAATCTTTCGAGAAATCCATAAAAGAAATAATAGCGGGAGAACTTGAAAAAATTGATGAATTCTGTATGGAGCTAGCCCGGGGGAAGTACCCAATTAACTAATTTCTTTTCCTGAAAGGAAAAACAGCCCCTTTCTTTAGCATCCTTCTTTCAACAACTGTTTTCTAAAACTTTTTTTAGAGCCAACGTATTTTGTAGTAAGTTAAATTAAGAGCCATCTCACAAGGACCTGAACCTCTTATTAAACAGTGAGAGTGACTGCTTGCCCATAATGATTGAAGCCGAAGAAGGAGACAGCATACTTGTTTCTGGGCCTGCTAAGGCGTCACTTGAAAGAGGAGAGGTAGAGTTATTCGGGAAGAGATGTACGCCTAAAACAGAGCTCAAAATACCCTACGGTAAGTGTTTTCCATTGATTTCGCTTGAAAACTGCTTGCTCAAAGTAATAACAGGGTCAATGGGCGAAGTTAAGCATTTAAAGGAGAAAGTTATCCCTGTTGACTGGTATGAAATATCTGAGAAACTGAAAAAAGATGAAATTGTTACGTCAGTTATCCTGGGAGAAATAGATGTAGGGAAAAGTAGTTTAGCTACTTTCCTTACAAACAAATTAACTTCTTCAGGATTCAGAACCGCAGTTATTGATTTGGACATAGGTCAGTCAGACATAGGTCCGCCTGGCGTGATCGGGCTGACAATTGTTAAAGAACCTCTGGTAAGCCTAACCGACGCCCCCTTAATTGACGGTTACTTCATAGGGGATAACACGCCTACTGGTCACTTGTTACAGGTTATAGTGGGGGCAAGCAAAATGGTTAAGAGAGCTTTGGAAGAAAAGGCAGAAAAAATCATCGTGAATACTTCAGGAATGGTTTACGGTAGTGCTGCAAGGGTTCTGAAAGAAAAAAAAATAGAAATAATCGAGCCTGGCCTTGTAATCGTACTGCAAAGAGAAAAAGAAATAGAACACTTAGTCTCCATGTTTAAAAGAAGATATAGGCTCGTTAGTTTAACTGTTCCAAGGACCTTGAAGAGAAGGTCTAGAGAGCAAAGGTATTTTTTAAGAACATCCAACTACCTCAGGCAACTTAAGAACCAGAGGATTCTCACCATTAAGATGGATGAAACAGGCCTCAAGGAAACCAGTTTCCTAACGGGTAGAAGGTTGAGAAACGTGGAAAGATTTGAAAAATACTTAGGGACGAGTATAATCTACGGAGAAGAATCTTCCGATTGCCTGTTACTTGTCTCGACAAGTAAAGTGGAAAAGGAAAGAATAATGAGTCTTCAAGAATCCCTTAAAAAAGAAGTGAAAGTTGTTACTCCTCCTGAACTTCAGAACCTTTACTTGGGACTGGAAAACCGTGAAGGAAAATTCATTGGGGTTGGTTTACTTAAGAGAATTGACTTCAATAAGGGGGAAATGCAGGTCCTCACGAGCTCAAGGGAAGAAGAAGTAGGTTACGTTACCTTCGGCTACCTAAAAATCAGCGAGAAAGGGGAGGAATTACTTAAAAGAAAAATTGGGTCTTTCTAGTTCGCTTTTCCCTTCTCCTTTTAAAATTAACTCTGTTATCTCTAGTGAAACCAAGCTGGCAGGGACAAAAATCAACGTTAACACGAGTAACGAAGAAAATATTTTTACTGTTAATTGGGACTTGACACTTATCCCTGCAATCAGGCCTACAAACGCTAGTGAGACTATTAGAACCAACGTCTTAACATGTTTTCTCTTAACACTCTTCTTTTTCTTTAAAACAAGGAGTATTAACGTTTCAGGTGGCGTTAAATAGATTATTCCAAGTAAAACGGATGCCGAAACACCTAGAGCCAATGTGGCTACCTCACCATTCATGTGAACAAACAACCCTGAAAGGGAACTTGTTACTTTTAAGGTGAGGATAAGCGGGTAGATGCAGGCTCTAGCAATCTGCTTTAGAAACATGTTTCTTTCTATTGCCTCAGCAATGTATGGGCTGAAGGAGTAATAGAAGGAGTTGAATGCCTCCATGAAATTTTTACCTGCATAGGAAGACATAACATAATTGTCCCTGAAGGACCTTAGGAACTGAACCTCCTCTGAAAGCTCGGATCCATAGGTTGCAGTTGCAATAACACATTTCCTTTTGGTTTCTCCGCTTACTTTGATAAGAGCCCAAACTGTCTTGATCACCCCTCCTCCCATTGCTTTAACGTTCAAGGCGAAAGAACCCGTAGTTGAACCAGCTGTAACGGTTAACGTAACTGTTCCTGTGGGTGTAATTTTTTCAGGAGAGAAACTGTACGTGAAATCAGGCGGGAGACCTGTTACTTCGAAGCTTAATTCTCTGGGTTCACCGCTTAAGTGTGTAGCCACTATTGTGAACGCCGTTGTCTCACCTGGTTTCAATAAGGCCTGTTTAGGCGAAATGTAAAGTGAAAAGTTGAACGGCATTGGAGGCTTGGGTTGAGGCGTCGTGGCGGTGATCGTAGGGGTTTCAACAGGTTTTTCTTTTATCTCAAGGGAGATGTAAACGTACCTGATAACGCCGTTACTTTGACCTTTAACCCTTAACTTGAAGGTGCCTGTTGTTTGTCCAGCGGTAATTTCCATTTTCGATTTCCTCGATGAAATCCTGTGGAAAGACGCTGTTGCATCGGCAGGTAGGCCTGAGACGGACAATGAGACTTCGCCGCTGAAGCCTCCCTTGGGTGTCATGTAAACATCAAAGGAAGCTTTTTCTCCTTGATAAACAGCTTTACTCAGAGGGTAAACGTGCAATGTAAAGTCAGGGGTAACTGAGGGCGACGTAGGCGTTGTTATAGGTGTAATTGATCCTGGCAGGAACGGTAGAACCGTCAGATAAACCTTTCTAACATCCTTCTTCCCACCTCCAGACGCTTCAATTTTGAACTCATATGTTCCGACGGGTACATTGTCTTCAACGTTAATTGCTAATTTAGAAGTGAACATGGGCGCTTCATCGTTAACGCTGAAGCTCCACGTTGTGCCTGAAGGAAGCCCTGAAGCCTCCAAATGAACGGGTTCCCTGAAACCATAGAACGGGATTACGGTAACCGTGAAAACGCCCATGCTTCCCTGAGCAACAGTTAAAACATTTGGCGGGGTTATGTTTAACCTAAATGTGGGTTCTCCTTGAAAAAGAAGGTTGGACCCATAGGTAAAGCCTTCAAATCCTTTGGGAGAAACTGAAAAGTTAGTTGATAACGTTATTAAGACAATGCTTATTAGCAACGTGTTAACTAATTTTTTATGCATAAGTAGCCAAAACACCTTCTAACTACTTTTACATCTTACGTGACTAACGGTGACCCTAAACGAGCCAAGCCTTTTTTAATTTTTTCCCTTTAAAGAAAAAGTATAAAGGTAATTTGCTCCTTAAACCTAGGAACTCTTGGAGTTGATCTCATTGAAGTATAAACTCCTTTTAATAGGTTTTGGGAACGTTGGAAGGGGTCTGACGAAACTGCTGATAGAAAAAAAAGAGTTCCTTATGGAGAAACACGGGTTCAAGTATGAAATAGTTGGAATAAGCGACTTAAAATGGGGTTCTGTGATTAACCCTGACGGGCTCAACTTAAAAGAGCTTAGGGATTGCATGAACCTGGGAAGAAAGGTTTCGTCGTGTGCAGGTGAAAAGAAAGACTTAACAAGTCTGGAAATTATCTCTGAATGTAACGCTGACATCCTTGTTGAAGCGACATGGACCAACCTTGAGACGGGTGAACCAGGTTTAACCCACATAAAGAAGAGTTTAGAGAAAGGCATGCACGTGGTAACCTCTAACAAGGGACCCATCGCCCTTGCTTACAAGGAACTCAAAGAGTTGGCTAGACGTAAAAATGTTCATTTAAGGTTTGAAGGAACTGTTTTAAGCGGAACTCCTGCCTTAAACCTTGGACTTGAATGTCTA
>JAOZGF010000057.1 GCA_027491845.1 Thermoproteota archaeon
GTTCTACAGCTGGCTTGTTTAACCAATCCTTTACTTCGTCCCAGAGGCCCACGACTCAGAGGTTTGTTTCAACAATTAGTTTTAGTTTTTCCCGGTTTTTTTCTCCGTGTATTCTTGGCCCGTATGCTACGTTGTCGAAGATTGACATGGGCAGTGGGTTTGGTTTTTGGAAGACCATGCCCACTTTTTTCCTGAGCGCTGTTACGTCTACGTCAGGGTCATATATGTTTTTTCCGTTTATGATTACTTTACCGGTTATTTTCGCCCCGCCAACTAGTTCAACCATCCTGTTTAGGCATTTCAGGTAGGTTGTTTTTCCGCACCCTGAAGGCCCCATTACGGCGGTTATCTTTTTGCTTGGTATCCTTGAGTTTATGTTTTTTAGGGCGTGAAATGAGCCGTAGTATACGTTGAGGTTTTCTGTTTTTATTAGGCTATCTTGAGACATATCTTGTAAACCTCTTGGACACGTATCTTGAGATTAGGCTTATTATGAGGACTATTATTGTTAGTGTGAAGGCTGACGCGTAGGCTTTCCCCTGCTGTCCTGGGGCTGAAAGATAGGTGTAAACGGCCAGTGGAAGTGATGCAGCTGGTTCAAGCAATGAAGCTGGTGGAAATGGGTTGAATCCTGCTGTAAGCATTACTGGGGCTGCTTCACCTATTCCTCTCCCGAACGAGATAAGTGAAACAGTAACTATGCCCGGCAGGGCCTGTTTTAAAACTATGTTTTTTATTGTTTCGAAGGTTGTTGCCCCTAGGGCGTAGGATGCTTCTTTCAGGCTTACTGGAACCATTCTAACGACCTCCTCGATCCCTCTTTCCATTAACGGTAGTTCTAAGAGTGCGAGTGTAAGCGTTCCAGCTAACAATGTGAAGCCCCTTGTGAGCACTAGGACGAACACGAATAGCCCGAACATCCCGAAAACTATTGATGGCACGCCCATCAGCGTTTCGATGGATATTGTGAGCGCGGGGCTTAAGCTTTTCTTCTTCATGTATTCAACTGAGTATATGGCTACCGGGAAGCTTATTAGGAAGGAGATCACTGTTGAGTTTATTGCTAGGTAGAGTGACCCTATTATTGCGTGCAGTATTCCGTGTTCTTCCCCTGGGAAGAGAGCCACGTCGTCGTTTATGAAGGTGTTCACGCTTACTTCAGCCGCGCCCTTCACTATTACTGAGCCTATTATTAGGGCCAGTGTCCCTATTATGGCTGCTGTTGAAGAGATCATTAGGTACTTGAATATTTTTTCTTCAATTTTTCTTTTGTCCATTTTTCATTCGCCCGCGGTCCTTATAACTACTATTCTGGCCACTACGTTGAATACAAGTACTATCAGCATGAGTATTAAGCCTGCCACGGATAACGCTGCAACCCATTCAGGTATTGAGAGCATTTCCCCGTAGTTGTTGGCTATGAGGGCCGTCAGTGGATAGCATGGGTCGAATATTGAGGTAGGCGTCTTTGCAACGCATCCTGCAACCATTAAGACCGCCATTGTTTCTCCGAATGCCCTGCAGAATCCCAGGACTACTGCTGCGGCAATTCCAGGTGCAGCCTCCCTCAAGACGACTTTTTTAACAGCCTCCCACTTGGTTGACCCAAGCGCCAGCGAGGCCTCTCTATATTCGAAGGGGACGTAGGTGATTACTTCGTAGGAGACTGAAACTATTATTGGCGTAACCATTATGGCTAGAACCATTCCTGAAGCTATTACGCTGTATCCACTGTTGTTTTGCGCTGAAAAAACAGGTATGAAGCCCAGGGCCTCACTTATGGGTGGAGCCACCCTGTCCCTTACAATGGGGACTATGAAGATAACCCCCCACAAGCCATACACCACTGACGGTATTCCAGCCAGTAGGTCTATCATTGATTTTGCGTATTCCTTTACCTTTGGGGTTGAGAACTCCGCCAGGTAGATTGCTGTTAAAATGCAGGGAGGAATGCTTATGGCCATAGCTATCGCCGTTGTGAATAACGTGCTCGCCATGAACGTTGCCAGGCCGTATTTCCCCAGGTGCGGGGCCCATTCAACAGTTAGGAACTCGCTTAACGGTTTTTTCATGATTAAGGGCTTGCTTTGAACAAGTAGGATTGTGAAGATCATGATGACGGTGAAGAAGGAGATTAGGGTTAGGGTGAGGGAGGAAGCCTTGAAAAGTTTGTTTTCAAGTTTCCTCTTGTTCTCACGTGAGCATTTTGATTTCATTCATTGACTCCTCCATTTTAAGCGGGACAAAACCTGTTTCCTCCACATATTCCTGTCCCTCTAAAAGACACCACTTAATGAATTCTATTGTTTCCTCGCCAGGGTTCTTTACTATGAAGTATAGTTTCCTTTTCAGGGGGTAACGGTCAATGTTGCTTAGCACTGCTTGTTTCGTGTTAACACTTTCCCAGGGATCTATTTCTCCGTTTTCGTTTGCGTCGACGGGTATCGGGATTATGCCGTTGCTTTCAGGCCCGTAGGCGAAGGCCACTGAAACGTATCCAAGCCCGTAAGCATCTCTCTTCAATGCCTCTATCATGCCGGGGTTTCCGTTCACACCTATCCCTGAGAGTTCATCCTGCGACTTTAGGCCTAGGAATAGGGCGAATGTTTCACTTGTCCCGGACTGGTCCCCCCTCGTGAAAACAGTTATTTCATGGTTTAAACTGGTTATTTCCTTCCAGTTACTTATTTCTCCACAGTAAATTTTTTTTAGCTGTGTATAGTTGATGCCTTTTTCCCTTAGTTCTCTTTCGGCAGGGTTGTTCTCGTTTATCACGATTATTATTCCGTCGTAGGCTACAGTTAAGGGAGTAATGTTTGCCCTCAGTTCCTCTTCCCTCAAGTCCCTTGAGGACATGCCTATGTGGCAGAGCCCCTGTATGGTGTCTGAAACCCCCTTCCCTGACCCTCCTGAGGTTACAATGATCCTCCAGCCACTGTTTTTCCTCATGTATGTTTCAGCCCATTTAACCGCTAGGGGGTAAACCGTTGTTGACCCTGTTATTATTATTGTTTTCCTTTCCGTCCAGAGGTGTGATAGGCAGCCGTGAGCGAGAAAGAGTATGTAGGAGGCGGCGAGTAATATGGCTAGTGCACTGCTTCTTTTCACGGGGTTTCCTCTTGCCTTGTTGCTTTTACGTGGGATGGAATTAAATGTAGGGAATATATATATTTTTTGGACATAAAATATATATTAAGACATATTACATATAATCTATAAATCTGTAGGGGATTCTGGTGAGGGAGAAGGGGCTCTTCAGGAAGATACAGTTGATAGGGGGGTCAACCTATACTGTTTCCCTGCCTAAGGAGTGGGTTAGATCCATTAAGCTTAAGCCTGGAGACTATGTTTCAGTTATAAGTCAGCCTGACGACACAATCCTAATATCTCCCAGGGGCAGCCGCTTTAAGAGGAAGAACGAGGCAACCATAGAGGTTGACACGGCCCTCCAGAGGGATAGTTTGATCAGGGAGATAATTGGTTTCTACCTGGCAGGGTACAATGTCATCAGGGTTTCCTTTGAGAAGCCTCCTAAGACAAGTGTTAAGGCTATAAAGGACGAGTTGAGAAAGAGGCTTATAGGCGTTGAAGCAGTTAGTGAGTCTTCAAAGGAACTTATGATCCAGGCCCTGGTAGGGGTGGAGCAGCTTCCGGTTAAAACCGCCCTGAAAAAAATGGTTGACATAGTTGCTTCAATGGTTGATGAATCCATTATTGCGTTGAGGAAGTGTGACGAGAGCCTTGCAAGGGAGATAGCTGAGAGGGATGACGAGGCTGACAGGTTTTACTTCTACGTTGTGAGGCAGCTGAAGAGGGCTGTCGTTGAAAGAAGCTTCCTTGACGAAATAGGCTTGAAGCATCCGAGGGAATGCCTCGGGTACAGGATAATCATGAAGAGCATTGAGAGGGCCGCGGACCACGCTTCAAGGATTGCTTCAAGGGTTGCTGAAGTTGGCGAGACACCTGAAGAGTTGCTTGAATGGATAGATAAAATGTCTGGTTTATCTGTTAAGATGCTTCAGGACTCCATAGACCTCCTTTACCATTTCGACATTAAGAAAGCCCACTCACTCATGGAGAACAACAGGTACCTGAGGGAGATAAAGAAGGATGCAACGAGAACCCTCTACGCCTTGAAGCTTGAAATCCAGAAACTTCTTAACCTTGCCTTCATTATAGATAGCTTGGAGAGGATCGGCGAGTACTCAGCCGACATAGTTGAGATAGCCATAAATTTATCCATTGAACCTGCCTAGTGGATAGGCTTAGCAGGCTTCACTTCCAAAGCCATCTAAGCCCTATTCATGCAGGCTTTAGGGAAGGTGGTTAAGTGGATTTTAAGTTGAGGGGATACATAGAGTTCAGTGAGCCCGTGGACAAGTTAAGGGAAAGTTTAAGCAAGCTCCTGCAGGAAGCCTCTTCAAGTGTTTTGAGGCGGGGGGTGCCTAAGGAACAAGTTGGAACCCTTGTTAAGGGATGGGAAGTTGATGAGGGAAACAGGAGCAGGCTTCTCCTAGAGCTGGAGGGAACAACTTATCTCAGACCCCACGACGCCCTGTTAAGGCTTAAGAACTACTTGGCCAGGGAGATGGGGAAAAGGCATAAAATAGGTTTGAGGACGGTTCACATAAATGAATACACGATAGCTCTTAAGCCTGAAAACCTTTCTGGAAGGCTTCCTGAAGGGCTTCTTGAAAGCCTTAACAGCGGAAAATTAACTGTTAGGGTTCCCTGGGTTGAAAGGGTCTGGACTGATGGTGAAACACTTTTTTTAAGCCTTAAAAACCTTAACTTGAGGGCCATAGAGAACAGGTATGTTGAAAGGATAATGAAGAGGCTCAAGGAAAAAATAGATCGCTTCCTTTACGGCGGGAAGGCCGAGCACTGGGAGTTGATTTGGAGGAGCGAGGAGAGGGAGCCTGTTTGGAGGAAGGACCCAACTAAGGAAATGGAAAAACTTGGGTGGATAAAGAGGTTCGACGTAGGGGTTTGGTGGCATGGCCCTGTGACCACGAAAATATTGAGAACCCTCCAAAGCATCGTTCAGACAGAGATAATCAAACCACTTGGCTTCCAAGAAGTCATTCTTCCAAAAACTGTTCCCTTGGATGTATGGCTTAAGACAGGCCATGTTCCAGGTTCTTCAAACTCATTTTATTACGTTTGCAGGCCCCTAAGCTGGGACCCTGAATTCTGGGAGGACTTCTCAGACCACGTTAAGGTTACAGGCGAAATACCCTATAAAATGCTGAAGGAAAAGGTTTCACCCCCAACCTCAGGCATATGCTTCGCCCAGTGCCCACCCCTCTACTGGTTCTTCCACAAGAAACTGTTGCCTGATGAAGACCTACCCCTCAAGTTCTACGATAACTCAGGCGTCTCTTATAGGTGGGAGGGAGGGGGGCTGCACGGGCTGGAAAGAGACAGTGAGTTTCACAGGATAGAAATCGTCTGGATCGGGACAAAAGAGCAAAACATGGAGATCCAGAAACAATTGCTTGAGAGGTACAGGTACATTTTCAACGAGGTACTGGAAATAGAGTGGAGGATGGCTAGAGTAACTCCATGGTACATGCAGCAGGCAGACCAGTTCCAGGGTGAAGAAACCGAGTTAGCTGGAACAATCGACTTCGAGGCATGGCTTCCCTGGAGGGGTGGGAGGGAAGAGAGTGAATGGCTTGAATTCCAGAATTTAACCATTGCAGGCACAAAGTTCAGCGATGCATGGAAGTTCAGGACAAGAAAGGGGGAAAAAGTCTGGACAGGTTGTTCAGGGATAGGGCTGGAAAGATGGATGGTTGTCCTCCTGTCACAGAAGGGAATAGATCCAAGTAAATGGCCTGAAAAGTTCAGAGAAAGATTCGGTGAAATGCCAAAGCCTATTAGGACAATTTAGGGAGGCTAAAAAGGAAACCTAAAAGTTCAACCCATCCCGGAACCAAGGGGCCATGTTAAGCAGCAGAGACGAATTTGTAAGGCCTAACAATTTTTAAAATAATCCATGCAAAGCTAATCATCAAACAATTTAAACCCATCAACCCATCAACAATCCCAAGTTAACCGTTAAGTAGAGGGTTCCTCCTCTTTCTAAGGGAGTGTAGTTAATGGTTGTGAGGAACATCGTTAAAAGAAATTTTTTCAGGGATTCCCTCCAACTCTTAAGGATCTCTGAAAAGGCAAAGGAAATAGAAGGAATAACTGACGCAGCAGTTGTAATGGGGACCGAGACAAACAAGGAAATCCTTGAAAAACTAGGTTTACTACTGGATGAAGGGAGGAAAGCAACTAAAGACGACATGATAATAGCTGTTTCCTCAGAAAAAGAGGAAGCAATCGAGAAAGCCATACCAGAGATAGAGGAAATGCTTTTAAAAGCAACTGTAACCGAAGAAAAGGTTTTCTATGGCCTTGAAAGCGCCCTGGAAGAACTTCCAGATGCAAATCTGGCGGTAGTCTCTGTGCCGGGGGAACATGCAAGGGAAGTTGTTATGAAGTTGCTGGAAAAAGGAATACACGTTCACCTTTTCAGCAACCACGTTCCAGTGGAGCATGAAAAAGAAATGAAAGAGTACGCTGTAAGGAAGGGATTACTTGTAATGGGGCCCGGGGCAGGGACATCCATAATAAATAATAAGGCGATAGCCTTCGCAAGCGCTGTAAGCAAGGGGCCTGTGGGAATTGTTGCTGCAGCTGGAACAGGCCTGCAGGAGGTTAGCAACCTACTTGAAACATGTGGAGTTGGGATTTCACAGGCAATAGGTGTGGGCGGCGGAGACGTTAAACAACCCGTTAACGGCTTAATGACGATAGAGGCAATAAAGGCGTTGGAGAAGCACGAGGGGACAAGGGTTATAGGGATCGTTTCAAAACCGCCTGACCAGGTTGTACAGGAGAAAATAATGGCGTTCATCGCCGCAGAAACAAAGAAAAACTATGTAGCATGCTTCTTGGGGGCGAGGAGACCAGTGATACCTTCCAGCGCCAGGGAGAGACTTCGTTTCGCCAGGACACTTCATTCCTCAGTCCTGCAAATAACGAAGCTGATGGGTGAGAAAACATATAGGGAGGCCTACAAGAGAATCAGCATGGATCCAAGGAAACTGTTGAGGGAAAGTGAAGACATGATTTTTGAACTGGAAGAGAAACAGCAGTACATAAGGGGTCTGTTCACCGGCGGAACCTTCACGTATGAAACCCTCATACTCCTTAAGGAACTGGTTGGAGACGTTTATTCCAACGCGCCTTTAGAAGAAAAACTAAGGCTTAAAAACCCATACAAAAGTTACAAGCACACTGTTGTCGACCTGGGTGAAGAGGAATTCACAAGGGGCAGGGCGCACCCCATGATAGATCCAACAATACGTGTAATAAGGCTTGTAGATGAAGCCAAAGACCCTGAGACAGCTGTCATAATCATGGACTTCGTTCTGGGATATGGTTCTCATCCAGACCCTGTTGGGAAACATTTGGAAGCCATAAAGGAGGCTAGAGAGATAGCTGAAGAGAAAGGAAAATACCTACCAATACTGGCGCACGTCTGCGGAATAGAAAGAGACCCACAAGTTCTTTCAAAACAAGTGAAGAAGCTTGAGAGCCTTGACGTGAAGGTTTTACCTACAAACGCCCTGATGGCTGTCCTGGCAGGGTTAATAGCCTTAAAAGGGAAAATGGATGAAAGCCAAATGAATAAGTTCTTTGAAGAATACCTCGCAGTGGAGGGTGAATGAAGGTGGTTGAGGAAACCGACAAAATACAGGAATTGTTTAGGAAAGAACTTAAAGTAATCAACATAGGGCTGGAAATATTTTTTGAAGCCCTGAAACAACAGGGGATAAAGGCGGTTCAAGTAAATTGGCAGCCGCCACCGAAAATAGAAAAGGAATATGAGGACATACTGGACAAAATACTTTAACACGTGGCCCTGAGCGCTGTTAAGCTATGGAAAACAATTCCTCCATCCGCAATCCCTGCTGAACAAAACTTCTTTTACTTCTTTTTTAAGCCTTGGAAGACCGGGCTCGTCTTTACCACGTTGCCAGGTTACTGGTTGTCTGGCTACCAGCCG
>JAOZGF010000063.1 GCA_027491845.1 Thermoproteota archaeon
AGGAAATCTTTTTGCTCTGATTAAGCAATATTGCTTCTTTTCCTAATAAGAGTTTGGAAAAGAAAAACAATGTTTTCAACGGCCTAACAACCTTGTTTCCTCTCTACTTTGTGTTCTCGCTATAAAAAACCTTAATAAACAAAATAATAAATTAACTGCCCTTTTTAAGAAACAATACAGAGACAAACAGGTGGAAGTTATTGATTAATAAGACACTTTTTCTTAGTTTTATTGAGAAGATTGTTATAAGAGTTTAAACCACAGCATTAAGACAAGTGTCCAAGTAAAACAGGGTGTAAATATTGTTTGAGCTATCCTTCCCTCCAGAATTAGAGTTCTTCAGGGATGTTGTAAAGGAGTTTGTTGAAAAAGAGGTTATACCTGTAGCCGAAGAAATAGATTCAAAGGAATACGTGCCAATGAAATTAGTTAGGAGGCTGGGCGAACTAGGCATACTTTCTCTTCCAGCACCGTCAGAGTACGGTGGGGCAGACTTAGGGGAAGTTGGTTATGCAATCGCCCTGGAAGAAATAGGTAAGGTATCTAATTCCATTGCAACAATAGTTGGAGCGCAAATCGGACTTGTAGTTAACCCGTTATGGATCTTTGGCACTGAAGAACAAAAAGAAAAGTATTTGGTTGCGCTAACTTCAAAAGGAAAGATAGGGGCATTCGGCCTAACTGAACCTAACGCCGGCAGCGATGCAGCCTCCATTCAAACGACCGCTGTTAGAGATGGAGATGAATTCATACTAAATGGAGGAAAAATATTTACAACAAATGCAGGTATAGCAGACATATTCATTGTCTTTGCCGTAACAGATCCATCACGTGGTGTTAGGGGAGGTATAACTAGCTTCATTGTTGAAAAAGGTTTTCCAGGTTTTAAGGTAGGTGTTGAAGAAAAAAAACTTGGAATTAGAGGAACCTCTACGGCTGAACTTATATTTAACAATTGCAGGGTTCCTGAAGAAAATGTTTTAGGTGGAATAGGTAACGGGTTCAAAGTTGCGTTAACAACCCTTGATGGAGGAAGAGGAACTCTGTCAGCCTGCGCCTTGGGACAAGCTGAGGGGATCCTGGAAAAAATGGTTCATTTCGTGAGATTCAGAGGAAAACTTGACGGAAAAACATTGCATAACCAAATGATTCAATGGAGGATTGCGGACACGGCAATGGAGGTTGAGGCATCTAAGTACCTTGTTTACCAAACAGTCTCATTGGTTGACGAGTACTATAAGCTACTAGCTTCAAAAAAACACGTCTCGAGAGATTTCAGGGAAAGATTGTCAAGGAAAACAGCTATCGCTAAAGCATATGTGTCAGAGGTTGCGACAAGAGCTATGGAAAGAGCACTCCAGATTTTCGGTTTCCTAGGCTACCTAGAAGGACTAGGAATAGAGAGAATGTATAGGGACTCCATAATAACAGAAATTTATGAGGGAACAAATGAGATACAGAGATGGATAATTGCAAGGGACATTATCTTCAGGGGAATGAATGAAAAAAAAGAGGATTGACTAAATTGAAAGTCATAGTGTGCGTAAAAATAGTTCCGTGGCTGGGGTTGAGAGAAATAGACTTGAAAATAGGGGAACCCCTTATGATTAATCCTGCAGACAGGGAAGCCCTTGAAGCTGCAAAGGAAATAAAGAAGAGGAACAGGTGCAAGGTAATTACAGTAACTGTTGGGCCGAAAAAATCAAAGGATGTTGTAAAAAGGGTTCTTTCCATGGGGGCTGAAGAGGCATACTTAGTTGAAGCAAGGGAAAACGATTTTTACCCAAGGACAACCGCTTGCCTCCTGAAAAAAATAATTGAAAAAATAGGTTATGACATTGTTCTGTGTGGCGAGATGAGTCTTGATTGGAGAAACAGCCAAGTTAATTCGTCACTTGCCCACATGCTAAAAATACCTTTTCTGAATTTTGTTGACAGGTTAAAATTAGATGGGAAAAATGTTTTAGTAAGACAGGTGTTTGAAAACAGGGCAGTATGGCTTAAAGCAAAAGTGCCAGTTCTCCTAACAGTAAAAAAGAACGTTTTTAAGCCTCAACTCCCAACAGCTTGGCAGATTGCTGAGGCCTTCAAGAAAAAGAAGGTGAGAGTGTTTAAGCCATCGGATTTAGGTGTTGACCCAGATTTACTCGAAAAAAGCCGTTACATAGTGAAAAAAGCGCACTTTCCCCTTGAAAGGCGACAAAAAGCGATAAAAAACCTTGAGGAAGCCTCCGCCTTCATTCTTGAACAAGTATATAGGTTTAAGAGCGGGTCATGATGATTCAGAATGAATTTCATCGGGAAAAATATATCTTGACTTGGATTGACACAGAAGCGCTTTATCCCCGTTTCGCAATGCTAAACATGTTAAAGAAGTTAAAGGAACTGGCCGAAGCGAAAAAAATGTTTGTAGAAGCCGTGTTTTTCGATTTTGAAGGCACTGACTCAAAAAAAGAATGTGCAAGATATGCAAGATACGTTGACCTTATAAGTCAGGTTAACATCAATGGAGGGTGTCTTGAAACGATAAAAGAATTCTTCCTGGAGAAAATAAATGACAACCCCCCTGAACTAATAGTTTTTCCCTATTGCAGCAAAGGCATCCACTTTGCTTCAACAATAGCTTGCGAACTGGGTAGGGGCGTTATAAACGGTTGCGTTGGCGTCAAACTAAGAGAGGGAGATTTTGTCTTCTTGAAAACACTATACGGTGAAAAGGTAATGTTACAGGTTTTACCACTCGAAAAGCCATTCATTGTTACATTTAAGCCCTTTGCAGGAAATTTAGAAAGGAAAACCTTCTTCAAGGAAAAAGCGTGCGTTGAAGAAAAAAATGTTAAGTTTCTGTCCAGAAAGCTTAAGAACAGAATCAAACTCGTTAAGAAGGAAAAATTAAGCCAGAAAGATCGCCCTGTAGATACAGAAGTTACTTTCTACGGTGGAACAGGGTTGAAAACGAAGGAAAACTTCAAACTGTTGAAACTTACTGCTGAAAAACTTGGAATTTCCATTTCAGTGACGAAGGATGCGGTGAGAAAGGGTTTAGCCAGTGAAGAGAATGTGGCTGGCGTAGGAAGGAGAAAAATATTCAGTGCACTAACCGTCTTATTTGGGGTGAAATGTACATATGAAAACCTTGGGTGCATAAAGTCCAACGTACTCATAGGAGTAAGTGAAAATGATCAGGATCCTGTTTTCAATTTTGTTCACGCGAAAATAATCGCTGACCCCTCTGAGGTTTTAAAACATATCTTAAAGGAACTAGAGTGAGTGATGTGTCTTGATCAAGCTACCTGCGGAAGCAGTGATGACAAGAAAAATTGTTAATGAATTTGTTGAACAAGAAATAAAACCGATAGCATCTGAAATCGATGAAACACGTGAGTATCCTTCTAAGATCATCAGAAAAACGACTCCGCTAGGTTTAATGGGAATGCTCATA
>JAOZGF010000070.1 GCA_027491845.1 Thermoproteota archaeon
CCGGTCATCCCGGATATTATTATGGGTGCAGAGAGTTCTTTTCCAAATACTTCAACGGTTGTGTCTATTTCCTTTAAAGATGTTTCAGGTATTGATTGATGGACAAGTTGAAGCCTTCCCCAATAGTTTTTGTTAGGTGCCTCAACATTTTCTTTTAGGCATATGTTAATATGCTCCAATTTTCTTTCCGCTGTTTCAAGGGAAGAAATGTTTTCGCTTTCAGCCTGAAGCTGTTTCTTCAACTGTTATCCCTATCCTTGTCTTGAAATCTTCAAAGCTTACGGTTAAGTCTCCGTCCATTTCAATTACTCCTTTTTCCCTCAGTATTTGTCTTGAGAGCAGCCAGAACACAAGTGCAAGCGCATGTCTCCCCTTATTGTTTGCAGGTATTGCTAGGTCAACGTATTTAAGGGAGTTGTCTGTATCGCATAGTGCTACGATGGGTACACCTATATCCACCGCCTCTTTAAGAACCCTCTTGTCAACTCTTGGGTCTGAGATGACGACTGCCAAGGGTTCCACGTATCCTTCTATGTGTGAATTTGTCAGTATGCCTGGAGTAGGTCTTCCTGCATAGCCTATGAAACCTGTTACTTCCGAGAACTTCTTAACTGGCTGGCTTCCATAAATCCTGGCTGAAGTAACAAACACCTCGTTAGGCTCGAATTTTGCAAGAAACTTTGCAGCTACACGTATTCTTTCATCCGTGAACTTTAGATTCAGCACATAAAGCCCGTCGGGTCTTATCTTATAGATGAATTTTTTCATGTCCTTTGTAGCGATTTTTGTTCCAATGTGGACCCCTGACTTTAAATATGTTAGGAGCGGCACCAGTAATTCATCTTCTTCGGTTGCCATCTTGATTATATCTCCTCCTTCTTTATGATGTCTTCCTCCCTTACACGGAAGGGTTTTATTGAACTAACCTTGACAATTTCATTTGTCAGGTCAACGTGGGATATGAACATTCTCCTGCAGCAATACCTTTCTATTCCAAGTTCATCCAATGCTTCTTTACTTGTTTTCCCTTCCTTTAACAGGGACACATACTTTTCCCATTTGTCCCCTATTAGTTTGCCGCATGTGAAGCATCTTACCGGTATGAGCATTTCTTTACCTCTTAGATTTCTGGAACCTGGCTCTCGCACTCCTTCCCCCAAATTTTTTGGGTTCCCTTCTCCTTGGGTCTTCTATTAGGAGGCTTCTGTCATATTCTAAAAATTTTCTTTTAAGTTCTTCGCTTCCAGTCCACTCAACAAGGGCTCTAGCAATAGCTGTCCTAATGGCGTTTGTTTGACCCATGAAGCCGCCTCCCTTTGCTTTAGCGTATATGTCGATTTCCCTAGTGATTTCTTCACCTGCCAGGATCAACGGCTCCATTATTTTCATTCTGGCGTACTTAGGTTCATATATTTCCAATGGATACTTATTTATTCTAACTCTCCCTTTACCTTTCTTTATGGTTGCAAAAGCCACAGCTGTTTTCCTTTTTGCACTTGCAAAGGCGTGTGCTGGTCTGTCAGACATCGGCTCCCTTCCACCCTATTAACCTTGAAAAATCCCCAAGATAACTATACTTGGATCTTTAACTTAAGTATTTCGCATGTGCATCCTCTATCCTTACATGTTTTTCTCCTTGAAGTTCTCTTGGACAGCCAACGTAAACCCTCAAGTTGGAAAAAGCTTTCCTTCCCTTATATTTCTTCCAAGGAAGCATTCCTCTCACTGCTCTCTTGAATATTTGGTCAGGACTTCGATAGAAGAAGGATCCTTTCCTTGGATTAGCTATGTTTTTCCTTTCCCTCCTCCTACTGTATTCTTCCAAGATCCATCTCTTATTTCCTGTTATAACTATTTTTTCTGCCTTGATTACAGCTATCTTTTTTCCTTGCAGTAGTTCTTTTGCCACATAGGAAGCCAGCCTCCCTAGCCTCATGTTTTCTCCGTTTATGACTAAGTCGAAGTTCTCCATCATGTTCACCTTAATATTTTGACCCTTGATCCTTTGGGATTCCTCTTAGCTAGTTCGTTTAGGGAAATGCATTCCCCTCCTGCTTTCCTTATTTTTTCTAGTGCTTTACTGGAAAAGCTCACTGCAGCCACAGTAACTGGATGATTTATTTTCCCTCCTCCTAGAACTTTTCCTGGAACAACTACGGTTTCTCCTTCGACCGTCAGTCTTCCTATTTTTGAAACATTTATCTTTATTCTTCTTCTCTTTGGCAAACTTATTTTTTCAGCTAAGGCCTTCCAAAACTTTGCCTTTGTTTTTCTAAACATGGAAATTGCTAATTTCAAGTTTTCAGTTATCAGTGGACTGAAAATTCTTCTCTTCATGATTTTACCTGTCCATGCTGTTTTACAAAGATGTTTCAAGGAGGTGTTGGTTCCATTTATGTAGCGTAAATTTGTTTTAAAAGTTATGGTAGTTCATTTTAATTTTAGCAGTGTCACTAGTTCAGAAGCCATTCTATAGGGATGTCCTGGTATTCATCTGACCCTGGAACTCTCCTTCTCAATATGATTGGGAGAACCTTAGCTTCAAGCTCCATCTCTGCTATTTCTATGGGGTCTGTTGTTTTTTTATTTAGCTCGATTAGTATTGGTGCACCTGCTTCTATTTGCAATGCCCTGGCTGCTATCGTCCTTGTTCTTTCGTACTTAGTCAGCCAAGGCGGGCCTATCTTGATTTTCTTTTTTACCTCCTTTTTTTTAGACGAAATTATCTATCCCTCTTTTTAAAAGAAAAAAGGGGAAGGGCTTCAGGGCCTAGTAGGGAGGTGCTCCTCCAGGCATTCCGCCTGGGGCGCCTTCACCTGCTCCTTCTCCAGGTTTCTTTGTTTTCTCCTTTGAAGCTGCTATTACGTCGTCGATCCTCAATATCATTTCAGCTGCTTCAGTGGCTGATTTCAATGCCTGTATCTTTATTCTTGCTGGTTCTATTATTCCTGCTTTAACCATGTCCTCTGCCTTCCCTGTTTCTAGGTTTAGCCCCATGTTCATGTTTTTCTTTTGGTGTTCAGCCCTTAGTTCAACGAGTTTGTTTATTTGGTCGAGTCCTGCGTTTGTCGCAAGCGTTTTAGGTATTATCTCGACAGCATCAGCAAACGCCTTAACCGCTAACTGTTCTCTGCCGCTTAGTGTTTCAGCATATTCCCTAAGTCCCTTTGAAATCTCTATTTCTATTGCTCCGCCACCTGGAACTATTTTTCCATCCTCTATCACGTTACGTGTGACGCAGATTGCATCATGGATTGATCTTTCCGCTTCATCAACTATGTGTTTTCCTCCTCCTCTAACTAGGATCGTCACGGATCTTGGGTTCTTGCAGTCCTCAACGAAAACCATGTAGTCTTCCCCTATTTTTCTTTCTTCAACGAGTCCTGCGTAGCCTAGGTCTTCCTCTGTTAGGTCGTCTAGATTTGTCACAAGTTTTCCTCCTGTTGCTTTAGCAAGTTTTTCCATGTCTGACTTTTTGACCCTTCTCACAGCAACTATCCCTGCCTTTGCAAGGAAGTGTTGAGCAATGTCGTCTATTCCTTTCTGGCAGAAAACAACGTTGGCTCCTTTCTCCCTTATTTTTTCCACCATTTCCTTCAGCATTTTCGTTTCTTCGTCCAGGAAGGCTTTCATTTGCTCAGGAGTTGTTATTCTTATTTTTGCATCCATTTCAGTTTTTTCTATTTCAAGCGGGTTTTGTAGCAGCGCTATCTTTGCATTTTCAACTCTTTTAGGCATGTCTTGATGCACGATTTCCTTGTCAATGACGATTCCCTTTACCAATGTTGTTTCAGTTATTGATTCTCCTTCCTTTTTCTCAACCTTTATGTTGTCTATGTCAACAAGCCTTTTTCCATCCCTTACCTCTTCAACCATCTTTACTGCTTGTACGGCGATGTCTGCAAGGAAACCTTTTGTTCCTGCAACTACTTTTGACGCCATGGCTGTTTCCGCAACTTTTTTAAGTGTCTCAACGTCTTCAGGATCTACTTTTATGGCGGTTTCCTCAATGATTTTCTTTGCAACTTCCTGGGCTTTCCTGTACCCGCTTATTATTACGGTTGAATGAATGTCTTGATCCAGCAATTCCTCAGCATATTTAAGTAGTTCTCCAGCTATGACTACGGCTGAAGTTGTTCCGTCACCTGCCTCGTCATCCTGTGCCTTGGCTACTTCAACCATCATTTTGGCGGCAGGATGTTCCACGTCCATTTCTTTTAGGATTGTTGCTCCATCGCTCGTAATGGTTACGTCTCCGAAAGAATCCACAAGCATTTTATCCATTCCCTTTGGACCTAGCGACGACCTAACAGCTTCTGCAACAGCTCTCCCTACCATTATATTCGTTCTCTGAGCATTTCTTCCTGTTTCTCTCGACGTACCTTCCTTTAAAATTAAAATAGGTTGACCTGCAAGTGCTTGAGCAGCTACAACCATTTCACCACCTCTTTGAACAATGTTTACATATTACTAAAGGAGCCTGAGCCTTTAGAACACGCCTCAAACTAAAAACAAGCCCACTGTGTTTCCTTAGCATGTTTAAAAAAAGTTGTTTAGGCACATAAGCTCTATTATTCATGTATCATCTGGATAAATTTAAAAATTATTCGTTTCATAATAGAATAAGTAGTCATG
>JAOZGF010000073.1 GCA_027491845.1 Thermoproteota archaeon
TGGAGAGCAATTTTAAGGATCCAATTTCAACTTGTTCATCCCTGCCTAGTCCAATACAAATATGAGGAGAAACATTTTTCGCTCCAGCCTCAGCTAAAACATTTAACGTTTCCAAATAGTCACTTGGCTTTTTGTTTATTCCATAAACCTCCCTGATGGTTTCCCTGTCCCCGACGAAGTCAATTGAAAAGGAATCAATCCCTGCAGAGACAAGTTTCTCCGCCTCCTCTAAACCTATGAATCCACAATGAACGTTAAATAACAAGCCATATGTTTCCTTGGCCCTACTTAATACTGACACGTAGTTTTCAAGGGGAATCCTCAGGTCACTGTTGAACCCTCCGCTGACCAGACAACCTAAACCCCCTCTCTCACTTATTACGCCGCATACTTTAAAGAATTTTTCAGGAGTCTCGGCAGGAATCATGCCCTTAAGATACCTTCCGCCGCAATGCTTACAATTTAAGAAACAACTGGAACCCGTGATGGAAATAGAAGGAAAAAGCTTGCCTAGAAAGAAAACATCCATATGCCTACTCATTTGAGTTCTCCCAAGGAAATTTTTTCATTGTTTCAACTGCTTCAATGCTAGGTAAAAAGCCTCAGCGAAATGTGTTGGGTCAACGTTAGGTGTCTCAATTTTTTCTTTTATGAAAAAATCATGGATTGACCTCTCAATACTCTTTAGGTCGCCTTTCAAACCGATTTTTTTAAGATGTCTCTCCAACAAAGAAATTTTTTCTTCAGGGTAAAAAAAGAAGTCTCCCGTTACCCTTACCTCCTTCACCCTTTCACCTTCAACGAAAATTTTAATCCTTATAAGTCCTTTAGGAGCCTTATACAAGGACTTAAGAACCTTCATTCATCCCACTTCAACGCTTAAAAACCCATTCTCGGGACGAATACTTTCCCATTAGCTCGTTAACAAGTTTTTCTTCCTCACTACTAAGCCCTCCCACTTCAACGTCAGCGTTTAAGGCTTCTTCAAAGCCCATGATCATCGCATCCAAAACCTCCTCCCTAGAAATCTTCCTGCCAAGTTCAAGGCTTAAAGTTGTCACTCTCTCCCTGATGGATTTAACCCCTTTATCCCTAATCTTCTCTGCAGGTATCCTTAACACTTTCAAAATCTTGTTGAGGTCGGTACGGTACATGAGGGTTCCATGTTGCAGTAAAACGTTCTTCCTGCGTGTTTGAGCAGAGCCCGAAACCTTCCTGCCATTCACCAATACATCATTAACAGGTGAAAAAACAGCTTTAAGGCCAAGTTTTTCGCAAGCATAAACAAGGCCCCTGCAAATATACTCGTAAGACTCCATTATGTTTTGGGGAATCCCGCTGTCCCTTCCAGCGACCACGCTGTAAGTCACTTCTCCCTCTGAATCATGGAAAACAGCTCCTCCACCAGTTATCCTCCTGGTTAAGTCAACCTCTAAAGCCTTAATTTGATCAAAGTTAACTTCCTCCTCTACACTCTGAAAATAACCGATCGTAACGCATGAAGGAATGAACCAGTAAAGCCTAATCGTGTTAGGTGAAACGCCCTTAAGCCTACAGATTAAAATTGCTTCATCAACAGCCATGTTATAGAAACCATTCCCGCAAATGTTTTTGAGAAGCCTCCAATAACCCATGAAACACGCCACCGCCAATTACTAATGACAGTTAAGCAGCAAGCACTTTATCAATAAACCTAGTGGCTCTAAAAAAATTTAACAATAATGGATAAAACATAAAATCGTTGAGCTAACATGGCGTTAACGCTTAAACACACCGTAAGAGTTTTGAAGTAAAGACTTGGTTTCTTCAAACAATTGAACTGCCTTACTTAAGGCCTCTTTTGCCTCAAAGGAATCAACGTCATGCTTGGAATAATCAGCCTTCTTTCTAAGGTCGTAAAGAATCCTTAAGCTAGAGGCTAACTCAACCAGTCCAAGATTCTCAATGACATTAGCAAGCTTGTCATCCCTCCTAGGCACCAACAGTTTTCTACGGCTCAATAAGTTTTCAGCGATCATTCTTAACCCAAAGTAAGCGGCTGATACACACTTATTATAACTTCCCACTTTAAGGTTAAGCAAGGCTTCATTTATCAGTTTCTCCGCCTTCTTCAAGCTCAATACTCACACCCGAAAACTTCTCTATTAGTTCTTCGTCTTCCCTGGTAGTTATTAATGGGCTAATCACAACCTCGTCCTTAAACTCCCTCTCAACCTTCCTCTTAACATCTAAAACCTTCCTAACCTCCTCA
>JAOZGF010000075.1 GCA_027491845.1 Thermoproteota archaeon
TAACGGGGTTAAGCAACCTGACAAAAGAAAAACCATTAAAACAAGGCAGACAAGGGTGACTCTGCCCTTAAAGGACACAAACATTGACACACCCGTCAAACACACTCTACATCTAAATTAAGTAAAAACATCTAATAAGGTTTATGTGTTTTTGCTTCCAGTGAATCTTAAGGTGCTGCGTTTTTTAGTGTTGCAGACAAAGCGGCTCCCTAGACAAATCTTAAGACGAAGCATTAAAGGCTACACTGTTACCCTGCATTTATTTAAGTAGCAATCTCTGCATACTAACATACCATTTTCGATCTCTGTTTTCCTAAGCCGAGCCACCAATATTTCCGTCCTTTCCTCCTCGCCCTTCAATGTAGCGGTAAACAATATTATTGCTCTATCTGCGGAGAAATCTTCCGTGGAAAACATATTTACAAATGTAAGTATTGCGGAAAATTTGTCTGCACTAAACATAAAGTGACAAAAGGTTTACTCTTCAAGAAAATTTATTGTTCAAAGAAATGCACAGAAAGAGATAACAAATAAGTTTTTTAGGGAAACAAAGGAAATAAAAATAAATGGACACATGTTTGTGGATGAAGGATGCCTCGCAAAAAAGTTTTTCTAGGCTTGGAAACGCTAGACATAGTCTTCTACGTTTTCCTAGCAATCCTCTTCCTCTGGATAATAAAGAACATACTAGGCTACGATCCCCCTGAAAACAATCTTTTTCAAATTATCCCTTGGATAAGTCTCGGCGGAGGAATAGGTGCAGCATTCGAAAAAATAAGGAGGACTGCTAGAGACACAGAAAAACTTAACGAAGAAATAAAGGAAATAAGAAAGGAAATAGCGGAAGTAAGGGAGAGACTAGGTAGAATGGAGGGAATCCTAAACGAGCTGAGAAAGAAATAAGCCTTCCTGCGTCACACCTCCCTGCGTCATAGCTCCCTAATAGCTTTCCCTATTTTCCACAATTTTTCTTCTTGGTACAGCCCAGTAAAAACTTATTTCAGCCTTCACCTGTTCAAGGCTTTTTTCTTGCTGTAAATAGCTGAATACAAGCTCTAAACAGTCCTCTAAACCTTAACATGGCGTTCATCCATGGTTCATTCATGAAGAAACGGAGGCCACGTAAAAACTAAGCACGACAGGAAAACAAAGGTTTCACGGTTCTCGCAGTGCCAAGAAACATTGAGGTAAACCACGGCATAGGAAAACTTAAAATCCTGTCTTGACAGAGAACAAATAAAGAACTAACACTAATGCAGACTTCAACTGTGCCAATTAAAATTATGTTGGCACCCTAAATGACAGAGTATATGTCTTCCCTGTTATTTTCAAATTTTCAAAACATCGTTCACGTGTGCCTTTCCTCCAGCTTTCCCGCATGCATTTTTAAAGATTGCCTGGACGTGCTATTGAAATGTGCTTGCCTCACTCTACCTTACTTGGGCATTCGGGCTGCTGCAAACCATTAAATAATCATTAACCTCATGAACCTAACGCTAACCCAAAAATTCGATGAAAGCGTTCATCGAAACCTTTTTAAATTCGTTCGCTGTTTCTCCTTCAACCATGAGGTTTGAAAACAAGGCGATTATTGTTACGGGAGCAGGCTCAGGGATAGGGAGAGAAATAGCCCTCTCATTTGGAAGGGAAGGAGGAAAAGTTACCGTTAGCGACATAATTGTTGAAAGCGCCGAAAAAGTTGCAGGAGAAATAAAGTCAGCAGGCGGAGAAGCCATAGCAGTGAAGACAGATGTTGCAAACGACAGTGAAGTGGAGGAAATGGTTAAGAAAACCCTTGACGAATTCGGCTCAGTTGACGTCCTGGTTAACAACGCTGCATGGTGGCCTGTAAAGTACTTCGTCCAACAAACACAGGAGGAATGTGACAAAAAAATAAAGATAATTTACTAGGGGACACTCTACTGCACTAGAGCCGTCCTAGACCACATGATGGAGAAAAAATCCGGGGTTATAATAAACATAATCTCGGATGCAGGCAGGATAGGTGAACCAACACTGTCTGTTTATTCCGGGGCCAAGGCAGCTGTGAACATGTTCAGTAAAGCGCTTGCAAAGGAAGTTGGAAGATACGGTATAAGGGTTAACTGTGTTGCGCCAAGCCTCGTTGAAACTCCAGGGGCGAAGTCCTTCATAGACAGGATAGGAAAGGAAAAACTGGTCAGGGCTTATCCATTGGGCAGGTTAGGCCTGCCAAGTGACGTTGCAAAAGTCGTGTTGTTCCTTGCATCGGATGATGCGAAATACATTACAGGCCAGACATTAAGCGTCAACGGAGGCTACTTGACGATTCCATAACAAGTTAACTAACCATAAACCTTTTTCTTCCTTTTTTCACTTTCACTCCTCACCATGAAAGGGGGAAGAACCTGTAAGCTGAGGAAAAGATGAAGATAATAGACATGGAGAAAGGCAGGATCCTGGGAGTAAACCTGATCGACCTAATAGTTATACTGGTTATTCTAGGGGGAGTGGCAGCATTCGCTTACTACCAGAGGCCCGTTCAAGAGAAAACCTATGCAGGCTTCGACATAGGGAAGGCCTGTACAGAGTACACCTGGCTTTCAAAGGCAGGATTCCTTGTTGAAGCGGAAATCTATGGGAAATGGAACCTGAACAAGTCACCATGCCACGTCAGCGGCCTAATCTCGTCCAGTGAAGTCAACAGGCTATACGTGATCTTGAAGAACGGAGAAGTTGTATCGGTAGGTGGAAGCCAGGCCTACATTGAAGACATAGCTGCTGAAAAAATAATTTTTAAGCCTCTCTCTTCCTCGACGGTTAAAGTCGTCGTTAAGCCTGTTGTCCTCGAAACCATAGGTCAACTGAAGGAATACCTGGAAAACATTTCAAAGACGATTGCAGGGGATTACCAGGTCGCCACCGTCACTTTCACCGGATTGATACTGATAGATTCGCCGGGGACAATGCCATCCACAAAGAACTCTGTTAAAATATGGATTCAAGTGAACAAAAGAATAATTTTAGGAGACCCCTACATTTCAGTAGGGGAGGAATACATTACTGTCGTGGTTAAAGGTCAGGGATGGAGGCTTCAGGAACTTGTTGAACTAGACAAAATACTTGAAGAACTTGGCTTCCCAAGGACAAGGGTTTCAACAGGGGAAATAACGCTCTTCATAGGGACTAAAAAAAGCCTAACTGACCCTGCTGCAGGAGCAGTAATCCAGAGAAACGCGAAAAAAATATCCCAACTAATAAAAAAAGAAAAAATAACAATCGCCCCTAAACCCTGAAGAAAAAGGGGGGATGACCGTTAATAGAGAAACTTCTCGCCTTCTCAAGGGGAAGCGCAACAGCCAAACTATTAA
>JAOZGF010000078.1 GCA_027491845.1 Thermoproteota archaeon
TTCTCCCTCATACATCTTAGCAATGTTAAAAGCATCCCTCATTACTTTTTCATCCATTTTTTCTAGGAGCTCTCTGGCAAGCAATCCGTATCTTATTTCCGTACTAAAAAGAGACTTCCACTCCTTGTCATAGGTGTTTAGAGGCATAAAACTTGATTTTTCCAAGGACTCCTCAATTTTTTGAGATGCAATTTTAGAACACGTAACCCCCCAGTAAACGCCTCCATGGCTCAAGGGTTTGAGTTGGCCCGCTGAATCCCCAATCAAGAGAACGTTCACAAAACTTGTTTTTCGAAGAGGCTTCGCCGGTATGGGCCAAAAAACTTTTTTAAACATCTCACCTACATGCTTAAACTTTTTCTGTAAGTATTTCACGGCGAAGCCTAGTTTTTCTCTCCTAGAAACTAATCCGACCTTAACTTCATCTAGGTGCGGGATAACCCAGCTGAAGGTCCCCTTAAGTAAACCCCTGTTTATGTGTACGTCTACATTGTCTTCTTCGTGCCTCCCTTTAAAGCGTAGTTGGACTCCCATGTAATGGTTTTTCGATATATCATATCCAATTTTCCTTGCAACCGTTGAAAGTGCACCGTCTGCTCCAACAATTATTTTAGGCTTGAAATTAATAATTTTTCCGTTAACCCTGCATTTAGCCCTGAAAACGTTTTTATGAGGAATTAAATCAATCAACCTACTTGAAAGATATATTTCAGCTCCTTCATCGCTTGCTTTGTCAGCTAGCTTTCTATCTAGAATGCTTCTCTCCACAACGTATGCCTGATTTCTTTTTTTTAACACAATTTCCTTTAGAGGAGGGAAAAAAACGTTAAACTTACTGATTTCATGGACAACATATTTTTCTTTGTTTGAAGGAATGTTCTTAACACAATAAGGCCCTAGAAGTCCTCCACAATGCACAGGAAACCCTACTTCTTTATGTTCTTCAAGCAAGGCAACATCATATCCTTTCTTGGCTAACTGTAAAGCCAGAGTTGATCCTGCAGGGCCACAGCCAACTATCAATATATCCATGGGCGCTCACGTGTCCCTTACTTCCAAGGAACTTTTTTCAGGTAAACCTTGTAGGGTTTTGACGCTTTATCCTTACGTACAAAGCCTTTATCTTCTAAGTAGGCGATGTATTTCTTGATTGTGTTTTCCGTTTTACCCATTTGAGCCGCTATTTCAACTGGTGTCAATGGACCTTCTTTTTCCAGAACATCAATAACCCTAAACTGAGGCTTTTCCAGTAAGAACCTCTTAAGGAGAACGTTCTTTTCCTTTAGTTCCTCTTTGAGCCGCAGAATTTCCACTTGAGGCGCCCTTTTCTCATCACCCTTATAGCTTAAAACATTAACTTTCTCTCTCAGTTCTTTATTTTCTTTTCTAAGTTTTTCAACTTCTCGGGTAATCAACGCTAAATCGTCAAGTCTTTTTTCATACTCCTTAACTTTCTTGTTTAAAACTTCTACATCTCTTATGTAGTCTTCTGCAAACAATTTTATGATAGAAACGGATTCTTTAGAGAGGTTTCCAATGATTTCCTCTAAAGTATCAACGGCTAATTCCTTTAGTTCTTCAATTATTTCAGTGTTAGGGTAATTTCTCTTAATCACGTCGAATCGAGAGGATAATTCTTCTAATTTTTCTCTTTTTAACCTATGAAACTGATTTATTATCCTTATAGCCGCCCTCTTAAGTTCATTATCATCCATATTTTCACTTTTCAAAGTTTAGGAGACTACCGCAACGTTTGAATAGGGAAGATATTCCGTGACTGTGATAGAACCAAAAAACTTTCAAAAATTTAAACCATCATTCATTTTAACCGTTTCTTTTTTAAAAAAACATAAGGTTTAAAGGAGAAAAGTGTGCTTGAAAAAACCTTGGAAGGCAATTGTGAACATGAAAATGTGGTGTAATTCAAGTGAAGTACTCGATGAAGGGGAGCATTAAAGTTTGCCCAAATTGCGGGTACAAATTCGACGTTTCCTATTCAAGAACTCTCCTCTGTCAAGGATGCCCCACATTTCTTTCAAGCCTTAAATGTGAATATGTGATGTGTCCTCGTTGCAAATACGAGTTTAAGGGGTAAATACGTGCAACTGAAGGACTTAATTAAAGAAATAGTGAATAGTGATTCAAAAAATGAAAAGTAAATTTGTTGTTGTAATCTCTTTACAGATCATTTTTCTTTTAATTGTAACCTCGCCCTTAAGGGCTTATCCTCAGGAAAGTTTAAGAGTAAATGTTTTTACTCGACCAAAGCATTGCGGAAGCACTTACATTATCGGTGAAACCTGCAAGATAATCTATGTTTCTCTAAACAAAGATTCCGTCGGTACCTTACATTTATATCCTCCAGATGGCTCGCATAGAGTGTTGGTAGGTGGGAAAAGGTTGGAGGTAGGTAAAACATACATGGAAGAATGGAACATTACCGAGCCCGAGGGAAAATGGATTATAAACCTGACTGCACGAGCCACAGAAAACATTTCAGAGAAAGCCTCTGCCTCATGCATAATCTACGTCCTAAAAGGTTATCCCAAAATATCATGTAGTTTTTCTTCCCCAACAAATTTCATTGGTGAGACAGGAGAAATTTTTTCGGTTATTGCTTCAATTAAAAACTCAGGGTTAAGCCAGGCTCTGAACATATCTGTTCAGGTTCAAGCTAACGGGCTGAACGTCACCTATGATCCACCTGAAAAAACATCTTTAAACCCAGGCGATGAAGTGGATTTAGAAATGAAGATTTCTTCAGAGAACACGGGTAAATACGTTGTCTCTTTCAGCGTCAAGTACAAGGACATTGTTGGGTCAGATTACACTGACACTTATCCACTAAATATAGAGATAGTTCCAAAGAAAATACCCACGTGGTTTAGATGTGTGGAGGAAGACACAGGTAAGCCCATTTCGGGAGTAGCTATCTACGTGGATAAAAACATGATGGGTTCAACTGGAAAGGACGGCTTGCTTGTTCTAAATTTAGATGAAGGAATACACTCCATTGATGCTTTAAAGTCAGGGTATTCGTTAAAAGAAGTAAGGCTTGCTGGAGAAAAACTTGAAAGCAGGGTGATCTTGGTAAGCCAGGAACTCATGGGCGAAACCATAGAGCTATTGTTTAAAAGCACAAAGCCTATCTACAGGGTTGCTGTCGGCAAAATCTCCCTAGCAGGCGTAAAAAAAATGATTAAAAACAGAGAAGAAAGATTCTCATGGACAGCTGAAAACGTTGGAAACAAAACAGGAACATTTAAAGTAATTGTTCACGCAAGTAAGGGAGTTGAAATCAAAAACGCGGAAGGCTACGAGTTCATTAACAGAACACATGCAGTCTGGAAAGTAAGCCTGGTTGAAAAACAAAAAATTAAAAGGCCATTTACAGTAAAGGCTGTCAAGACAGGTTCATTTGAGATAAAAGCCACTATAATCTCAGAAACCGGTGAGAAAAGCGAGCAAGTTTTCTTGGGAGAAGTTATCGAAGCTTTTACGACACCAGTAACACCAACGCTCTCTCCTAAGATAACTCAACCCTCTACATTCACACCAACGGAGACAATTAAGCCTGGAATGAGGGTGAGCATGTTGCTCATACTTGTCTTAATAGCAGTTATACTCTTGATGGTCTCCTTGATCTTGCTCTACTTCCTGACAAGATAGGAAGGCGTTGTTTTTTAAGGCTGGAAAATCGTTTTCCAGAAATTCAAACCCTTCTCTGTTAGTACAAAGTTAATCCTTACGCCTTCCTTATCGGTTAGTGCCTCTGCTGAAACAAGCCCCATATACCGAAGTTTCCTGATAGCAGTCCAAAACTCGGTTGGTTTCCCTTTAAATTGCCTCATTAGTTCATTGCTCGTTATTTTTCCATCCCTCCTAACTAGTTCGTTCAGAATGATGTAAACAGGCTGTTTAAACTTTGCCTTAACTGTTGTTTTCTTTTTTTGTTCCGCAACCTCTTCAGGCCTGGCTCTGAACACTTTCCCAGTGACAGGGGGTTTTTCGCGAAGTTTCTCTTCAAGTTTTGCCGTCGTTATTTTTTCCTGTAAAGGTTTTACTTTGCCCTCAGTTTCTTCAGCCGCTTTAACCCTAGTTTTTTCCTTTTCTTTCTCTCTTTCTTCCTTTTCACTTTCAATTTTTTCCTTTACCACAGGCGTTACGAAAGATGTTACGGAGGTCTTTGAAGTGTACTGAGGCTTAGTGGCCTCTGCAAGCCCTCGCTTTAATTCGTCCCCCTTAGTCAATCCACTTTTCTTCCCTTCAATGGCCTCCTTTTCAAGCAGAGGAAAGCTGAATGTAGGCATTAATTCCTTCTGTCGAGCGTAATATTTCAATATCTCTCTTCCCACTGTAACAATGTCCCTGATTCCCTTTGACGCTAGTTCTTCAAGGAACTTTTTCCTTTTTTCTAGTTCTAGGTATACTGCTGAGATGTCTAGGCCTGTTAATTCCGCTATACTTCTTAAAACGTCGCTTTCCCCTATATTTGATTGAAAGTCATCTCTAACCACGTCCCAGTTGAACAAGAGTTGTTTCTGAACCTTGTTGTCCTCATAACCAGTTATCTCATAAACTTTAGTTACCCTCCTCACATACCTCCCTGAAGGATGCCTAACCCTTCTTATGACAAGGAATATTTTGATGAGGGGGATGTATGCGGGCGCAATGTTAATGGGTCTCTGTGTGAATCTTTTCAGTGCACTATCTATGTCTTCAGCGTGAAACGTTGTCATTCCCCCATGCCCTGTCGCCACTGCTTGAACCAATGCATATGCTTCTTCCCCCCTAACCTCCCCTACTATTAAAGTGTCAGGCCTGTGCCTCAAAGAAGCCCTTACCAAGTCAAATAGGGAGATTTCAGAGGTTCCGCCGGAGGCCATTCCATAGCCTGACCTGGAAATGAATTGTATCCAGTTTTCATGGGGCAACCTTATTTCAGCTGTTTCCTCCACAGTTACAACTTTGCTTTCAGGATGTAGTAGTCCTGCTAGTGCGTTTAACAGGGTTGTTTTCCCTGCGGCAGTGGCACCAACAATTAGAACAGGTATCTTGTGCTCTAAAGCCAGCCAAATGAAGGCTGCGATTTCTGAATTAATCGTTTTAAGGTTTATGAGGTCAATAACCGAATAAGGTTCCTCCCTGAATTTCCTTATGGTCCAAGTGCTTCCGAAAGGCGTGACTTCCTGCTTATAACTGCCTGCAAACCTGTGTTTTCCTTCAAGCATCACATCGACTATAGGATGCGCCGTTGAGACATGTCTACCTGCCCTGTGAACCATCTTGACAATAAAGTCATCGATTATTTCCTGTTTGTCAAAACGTATGTTGGTTGGTATTGTTTCATAGGTCCTGTGCCACACGTAAATATACCTTCCAACGCCGTCACAGCTTATATCCTCTATCTCAGGGTCCCTCATAAGCCCATCTATGACGCCATATCCAACTAGTTCCTTTTTAATGTGATATTGAATTCTTCTCCAAGATTCTTCATCCTTAGGCTTTAACCTGTATTTTTTAGCTATCCTCTCCGCCTCTCTTTCAACATATAACTCTTTATCTGGTATGTCTGATGGAGCTTCAATCTCGTATTCTAAGATCTTAACTATCTCGTCGAAAATCTTTTTCTCTTGACGTGTAAGAAGCTGTTCAATTAAGAAATATCTATACCCACCTGTCTTCGGGTTCCTTCCAATGACCGCTCTACAAAAGTCTTCATTCAAGTAGTATTCAGATACAATTTCCCAATCACTTGGCAACCAGTTGATGGTGACTCCTGGATAAGTAACATACTCTGGCGGCGGTACTGGAAGCTCACCGAATACTTCCTTCTCCA
>JAOZGF010000233.1 GCA_027491845.1 Thermoproteota archaeon
CCGAATAAATATATTTCAGGGGCTTTATCCAAAACATTTTACACGAGAAACTTGGTTGGTTAAGCGGGGTAATTTTTTCATCCTTTTTTTTCAGTTTATACTTGTTTCCGTTATACGCTGTTTTTCCTTTAGCTCTATTGATTGGTTTATCGTTTGCCGTTCCTGCAGCTCTCATTAATGCTTTCACCAGGAAAATATGGGTTCCGTTAATATGGCATGCCTTAAACGATCTACGTTATCCTTATTACATTGTTTATTTCTTTTTTAAGCCACTGGCTAGCTTCTTCCCTTGATCTCCATCCATTTCTTCAGGGCATCCTCAAGTTCTTTGTCGGTTAAACAACGTTTGAGTTCTTTGCTGTTTTTCCTGACAATTTCCACGAACCCCCCTATTTCTTTTCTACTGAGGGCATAGTTTTTCCTTAACAGTTTTTCTTGAATAAGCTTCCTGCCAGACTTTAAACTAACTAGGTATTTTATCTCTCTCTTAACAATCCCTGGGTCATATGGCTCATATGACCTCGGGTTGCTGATTATTGCAATTGCTTCCGGTTCATAGTCCCTGCTAAATATTTTTTCACCTGTCAAAGGCGAAAAGGGAGGAACATTAACCCCGATTTTCCTGTGAATAAACCTTGCTGCCTCGTAGAGCCTGCCTAAATCAATCCCTGTCTCGAAGTCATATAAGATTTCAAAATCCAAAACTAAGTTTTCAGTGGGTATGCAGCCGCACCCGCTGCAGCAGCCATTGAAGGAGGCCAGGTAGAGTGACACCCCCTCTTCAAAGCAGGATAAGGCGCATCCGATAGATAAACCGAAGTTGTTCCTAAAATCAACCCCCACCAAACAGTTTACTTTTTCTTTTAGTTTTTTAATGATTGCCGAGGCGATTTTCGGGGTTAAGCATCCCACAGTATCTGAATAAAAGATCCAATCTGCCCCAGCGCTATCAGCTTCCCTGAAAAAATGAGAAAGGAATCTTTCATCTGTTCTTGACGAGTCTTCTGCTAGAACTGCAACTTCTAGGCCGTGATCTTTTGAATAGTCAACTGCATCGACACATTTCTCAATTATCTTGATTTCATCCAAATGCAGGATACTTTCGCTGAAGATTTTTGAGGTGGGAATGGATATTAGGACTCCATCTACGTCGCATGTGACGCAGGGATCAATTTCTTCCTTAATGGCCCTACAGTAAGCGTAGATCCTTGCATCTTTACATTCATTTCTTATTTTATCCACTGTTTCTTGTTCTTCCTCTGAGAAAGCAGGGTAGCCCGCCAATATGTTTTTTATCCCTGTCTTAAGCACTTTAGCCGAAACCTCAACCCTATCATCCCCTATTAAGACGGATCCTGGCACAAGGGACCCAAACCAGGGTGTGCAGTCTAAAATTTTCACTTCAACTGGCAATTTCTCCTTTAAGTTCGCAGACAGAGTGTACTTGCTCACCAATTTTTTAGGAAATATGTCTCGAGACATTTCTTAACCCTTTAACTTTAGAGCTCGCTTACATCTATTTTCTTCGTTCTTTTAATTGCTTCGACTTCCCTTATTAGTGTTTTAGGTAGCCTTACCCCCCTCTGTTCTTGGTAAATTCCTGAATATGGTTTTTCAACAGAATTCAGACATTTAACAAAGATAACGTGAAGAAACCTTATGCCCCTATAAACCTTTATGGGATGAGATTTAGCCCAAAAAGTTTCTATGGTTAACTGGCCTTCAAAGCCTGCGTCCACATAGGTTGTTGGAGAAATAAATCCAAGCCTTGCAAAGGTTGACCTCAGTCCGCACACTGCAACTAGGTCTGTGGGAAGTTTAATGTATTCTTCAGTGTGAAGGAGAACTGACGTGAAGGGGGGAATCTCAAACCCCCTGCTTCCAACCTCGTGAACCCTGAAAAATTCCCGTGTTTCATCCCTAGCTAGGTCAAGAGTGTTTCTTCCCTTAGGCAGGGCAATCTCAGGCCCAATGTGGAGATCAATACCGTTTTGCTGAATAGTGTCCTCATAAAGCGGGTTTATTGTTAGTCTACCTGATCTAATATAATTTTTTAAGTCAAAATCGCTTAAGGACACGTGCTTCCCTCAAGAAATTTAGTGTTAGCACACAGGGTTGAAAGCCATTTAAATCGCTTGAGACAACTTAAACTTCTAAACCTATAGCCGTGTTTTACTTTAAAAAAGGAATACTTTTAGAAAAACTGTTAAAGTGGAGTATTAGTTGTATTCATCAGGTGTTGACTATTGGACATTATTAGTGCGGCAAAAACCTTCTTTAAAAGCCAGAAAAGAAAGGATATAAACATAGTGAGAATGTGTCCTCGATGCGGAAGCAAGAAAATAAGGATGTACTCGCCGTTCTCAGGATGGTTGACACCTGAAAGGTATTTCTGCG
>JAOZGF010000085.1 GCA_027491845.1 Thermoproteota archaeon
ACCACTTAACTCAGATATCTTAGAGTAGAAAAAGAAGCTTTCAACCCTTTTAATGAACCCAAGCAAGTTAATTCCTTCTTTATAGCACCTGTCAAGTAGATTCAGCATCTTAAGCAGGAAGCAATCAAACAATTTAACGTAACGGGTTGAATGCACCATTTTAAACGGATAATACGTATTTCCTGGAAGCAATGGACCATCATAAATAATAAGGTTAGGTTTCCATTTATCTAAAGCCCTTTCAAGGGCTTCAATCTGAGCTATAAACCCCAAAAGAGAAATCTTCACTTTACTTGTTTCATCATTAACCCATAAGCTTCCCCCATTAATAAAAACGTAAACAGGATCTTCAACCAAGCTAAACTCCTTGAACAATGCTGAAACAGCGTTAACAACAGGGAAAAAACCGATCTCCAAGTCCTTTCCATTGATGCCTGCATCAACCGAAACCGTTTTTAAGCTCCGTAAATCAACCTTATTTTGAGCTCTATACACAGTGAAATTTTCCTTAAAGGCCTCTGCATATTTCCTCCTCGCCACAGCAGCCTTCTTTAATGCCCTGACAGCCTCCACAATTCCATCAAAGTAATTTGAAGAACTAAACACAGGTAAACCATTTACTTTTGGAACATAACCACACATAGAGATTCACCAAGGAAACATGTAATACGCAACCTTTTCCGTAAAAAACGAAGATATACCCTTTGTTAGTTAAGAGAAAGCACATTCTGTAATATTTAAAGCTATAGGAACTTTAAACAAATCCTTTTCAAAAAACATTGATTTTAAGACAAGAATTTAGTTCAAACGTTACAGAAATAGTTTTTTGAAAAAACTTATGCTTATTAAACAAACTTTTTTGTTAAGTAAAATTTAAATTTTAATTTATAATTATTCTCTTTTTATTAAAGAAAAAATTTAACATTAAAATTAACTTAAGGTTAAGGCATTGGACAATAGGGTATACATATTCATTCAAGGCCTCGAAGAAGAAAGAATCTTGGAGGGATATAGGGCGTACCCCTCTAACAGAGTGATTATTATCAGAAACAGCGTTGTCACAGAAAAAAACAAGGCATTGGAAGAAAAGGTTGAGGAATTTATTGAAAGCATAAAGAAGAAGCTTAAATATGCTGTTTCTGAGTTCAGCGAGGTTTACATAAACTTTTTTGACTTCATTGAGGCGTTTAAGGGAATAGAAGAAATAATCAGAAGAGAAAGATCAATGGGAAGAGAGGTTTACATAAACGTAACCGGCGGAACCAGGTTGGTTGCTGGAGCAAGCCTCCTAGCCTCCTTCATACATGGAGCCCACCCAATTTATGTTTCAGCAGGAGAATATGAAAGATTGAAGGTTATTTGTAAGAAAGCAGGCGAAATTTATGAAATTCCTCCCGTACCCATAAGGAAGGTTTCTGACAGAAGTATAGAGATTCTTAAGACGCTATTGTCCAACTTTGGCGAAAACTTTGCAACCCTAGAGGAACTAGCTGAGGCTATGGGAAAAAAATTTTCTTCAAGGAAAGAAAAATCTGCAGCATTGTCCTGGCTGAATTACCACATAAAGCGGCTTGAAAATGATGGATTTGTTAACCTCAGGTTTAACAGGAGGGAAATAGAGGTCAAAATAACTCCTTCAGGTATTTTGATCGCCAGAGCCCCTGAAGCTTTCACAGTCAAGAAAGAAAAGAAACTAGTTATTGATGCTTCCTAGAGGGAATTAAAAGAATTAAAAAGAAAAAAGAGATTTTAGCTGATTTATTTTACAGTAAAAACGCAGGTGTTCCGTGAGAAGTTATTTGAAAAAGGGAATACGCTTACTTGCCTTGGAAAAGTAAAAAAAGAAACTGGTTTCTGTTTAATTGTTTTATGCCTTCAGTAATACTTTAAAGGTCTCGGATGTTGCTTTCATGACGTCCTTCTGAGTTATTATCCCAACTGGTTTCCCTTTTTCCATTACAATTAGTCTCCTTATCTTTTTATCCACCATTATGTACGCTGCTTCACCTATTGATGCTTCTGCATCCACTGTGATGATGGGTGAGCTCATAACCTTTTCCACTTTTGTTTTTTCGCAGTCTAGCCTTTCAACGCATACCCTGCCCATTATGTCTCTCTCAGTTATTATCCCGACGGGTTCGTTGTTTTTGTAAACTAGGAGGGATCCTATGTCATTGTTTACAAGTGTTTCAATTGCCTTTGTAATTGTGTCTGTATTTTTTACTGAAATAATGTTTTTGGTCATTATGTCCTTAACTTTCAATTTTTTGCTTATCATTCAGTTTTTCACCTCTTAAACAGATGCGAGAACCATGAATACGTCAATTGTTTTGTCTAACAAGTCTTTTTGCGTAAAGATTCCAACTATTTTTCCTTTTTCAGTTACAACAAGCCTTCTTATGTCTTTTTTTACGAAGAGATCCGCTGCCTCGCTTAATGAGGCGTCTGCGTCGATGGTTATGAGGGGCGAGCTCATTACATCCGACGCTGTTAGGGCGTCGCATTCCCTCGGCCCCATGCAGTTTCTTTTCATTATGTCTCTCTCAGTTATTATCCCGATTATTTCATTGTTTTTTTCAACGAGGACAGAGCCAACATCTTTTTTAACCATTACCTCTATTATTTCCCTGACTGATGCGGTGGAAGGAACCTTAACAATGTTCCTATTCATGAAGTCTCTAACTTTAACGGTAATTGACAAGCCAGCATCACCCTCTTAGAAGCTTGACCTAAAAATTGGTGGAAACCTATTTATAAGTGATGCCCTTCACTGTCAATCATAAGTTGGTTATTGATTCTCGGGTTATAGAGTTACATTGATCTCACTTGAATAATTCAGTTGTAAAATACCTGTCACAGGAGTCAGGTAGTACGGTAAC
>JAOZGF010000235.1 GCA_027491845.1 Thermoproteota archaeon
CTAAAGAATTAACCTTCACATTTATGAGGCCAGCCTCTCTAAACCATTGCTCGACGTTTTTCCTCTTGAAACCAAGCCACTTGTCTTGATGCTCGTTTCTAAGAAAACCGTACTTATGTTTATCTAAATCAGTTACTACAAGCAAGCCATTGGATTTAAGGATCCTAACCATTTCTTTTACAGCAGCCGCAGGATTTTCCGCATGATGTAGAAACATGTTAGCGAACACGTAATCAACACTTGAGTTTTTAAGTGGAAGATTTTCAGCTTCACCCACCTCATAATCAACTCGACTTTCTGCTCCAAACTTTCTCTTCATTACCTTAATCATCTGGGAAGACTGATCCACGGCAATAACTCTAACTTCCTTTCTAACAAGTTCTTCAGTGATGAACCCCGTTCCAGCCCCAACATCAACAGCGATTTTCCTAGGCCGTATGAAAGCGGCAGAAATAGCTTTTAACCTGACGTCATCTGAGAAAAGAGTTTTCCGCAGTTCACTCCATTCTTCAGCGATTTTGTCAAAAAAATATTTATCTTTCATGAAGCGGGCCTTCTATCTCTTTGAGGATTAAGGGACCATTGAGTGACATAAAAAAATAGAAGCATTTAGAAGTACGAGATCCAAGTGAACTTAGGATTGTAGGTGGAATCGTGTTTCTTTCTTTAAATTTTTTTTCTTCTTCGCAAAAAGGAATGGTTCTTAAACATTCAACGCTTTTAAGAGTTTTTTAAGGGAAAAAACCTTTTATCTTTCCATCAACCAAAGTTTTCCTTCCTAGTTTATTTAGAACAGGCATCTATATAACTTCTTTTATCCAAGTGGTTTTTCATTTTCTCCCTGCTACAACGATTTACGACTCTGCTCTTAAATCCACGTTTGAAAAGGGAAATCTAACAGGTCACGCAAAACCCTAACTTAACATTTAAAAAAATAACTCTAAGAAATAAGTTTAGAAATTAAGCGTTGAGACAAGTTTCCTTAATGAAAAAAGGGAATATTAATAATAAGGAAGGCTCATGATGTAGGTTACGAGCCCTCCTCCTAGGGCTAGCTGAAAGCTTAGAAATAAAAAAGGTTTTTTTGCCGATAATGCAAAAATAAACGGGAAACAAGCTATAGAAATACTAATAGACGATGACGAAGAGAAAATTAATGTTTTTATAGAACTTATTCGAAAAAGTAAGCCTGAGAAAGCGGTGGTGTAAGAAATACAGATACATGTGCATGAAGGAAAAGTAATGAAAAATAGAACCATACTACAGGTACCTCACTGCAATGCAACTGGCTAAAATAGCCGAGTACGGCGGAAAAATGCTTGAGAAACAGGACAAAGCAATTATGGAGATATAAAGAATTTAAGACAAGACTTAAAAGCATACACGGAACAAAGATTCCAGAGAATAGAAAGAAGAAATAGAAAAAATAAAAGTAAAAATCAGCTTGTAGAAGTTTTTTGCACGGCGCTTAGGCATCTAATAACATCGTTTTAATGTGTAATTAATGTGTAATGAATAGGGAACATAACATAGTTGTCCTGAAAAAGAAAAAAGAAACGTTGTTGGAGATTACGAAAAACAGTTTTTGTTTCCTTAAAAAGCTTTATTATTAGGTTTTACGTTTGGTAATTTTAATTTGGACTGAAAAGTAGTCAGGTAAAAGGACTACAAACGTACTTGTCGCTTACAGATCCTTCAACGGCAACCAGTATGTCTGTCTTTCCCTTTAATGATTCCTTTTACAATGAAACCGTAAATTTCATTGGGCTCCATTTTCTATCATGATTTCCTACAACCTCAGTAGGATTAAACCCACTACAGGGACAGAGTTTCCGTTTATATAGACACTTACTCTAAAACGTTAAGTTCCATATGCTTTAATTAGTTTTATTTTCCGTTTTAGTTTCTTCTCTGGCTAAGGTGGATGACAAGGTGGTAAACCAAGCAAGAAGTAGGAGGAATAAAACGACTGACTCCAGAATCATTAGGGTTATCCCTACAATAAAGTTGACGGCTTTTGGCTTTCATTTTCCTTTCCTCTTTGGGCTTCGCTTCAATTCTTAGGTTGGGCATTGTTTCTTTTATAAATTTATGATCCTCTTTGAGGGCTTTATCTGTTTTTAATTTTTAATTTCTCAAATATAGATGACATGCTACGTAATGGTTTGGATCGATTTGTTTGAGGAATGGCTCCTTTTCTGAACATTTTTTAAATTTTTTCGGGCATCTTGGATGAAACCTGCATCCTTTTGGTATGTCGATCGCAGACGGCACTTCTCCTTTTAATTGTTTTCTTTCATGTTTTCTGTACGGGTTTGGGACAGGTATTGCTGATAGTAAGGCCTGCGTGTAAGGGTGAAGAGGATTTTTAAATATTTCCCTTGTTTCAGCTAGCTCTATTATTTTCCCAAGATACATTATAGCTATCCTGTTGGAGATATATTTTGCCACTGCTAGGTCGTGAGTGATGAAAAGGTATGTTAGCTTCATTTCCCTTTTTAGTTTCAACATGAGGTCAAGCAGGGATGCACGTAGTGAAACATCTATCATTGAAACTGGCTCGTCTGCTACTATGAAGTCAGGCTTCAAGATTATTGCCCTAGCTATAGCCACCCTCTGCCTTTGTCCACCGCTCAACTGTCTTGGATAAAGATTATAAAACTTTTGTGGTGGCGTCAGCCCTACTTGAGTTAGGGCCTCCAACACTTTTTCCTTTATTTCTTTTCCACTTGCCTCGTTATGTATCTTTAAAGGATGTCCCACAGCGTCTCCAACAGTCATTCTTGGGTGAAGAGATGCGTATGGATCTTGGTAGATTATTTGCATTCTTTTTCTTAGGGGCCTTAACTGTTTTTCATTTAATCCTGTAATGTCTTTTCCGTCAAAGAATATTTTTCCATCCGTGGGTTTTAGGAGTCTAATCATAAGCTTTCCAGTTGTTGTTTTCCCGCAGCCTGACTCACCTGCTAAAGTGAAAACCTCTCCTTCTATAAGATTGAAGGACACTCCATCAACAGCTTTGACAAATCTTTTTTTCCTTACGAACAAGCTTTCTATAAATGTTTTCGTAACTGGGAAATATTTTTTGAGGTTTTCAACCCTCACGACAGTTTTCATGATTGATTTCCCCCTACTCATATAGAAAGCATTTCACAAGTCGCTTTTCTTCCAAGTAAATGTCCCTAGGAGCATTTAATTTGCATTTTTCCATTTTTTTGGGGCATCTAGGCCAGAACCGACATCCGCTTGGAGGATTTATGAGATCTGGTGGATTGCCAGGGATAAACTTTAGCTTTTGGTCTTCCAATTCAATGTTTGGAATGGACTTAAGAAGTTGAGCCGTGTATGGATGCAGTGGTTCGTCATATATTTCTGTGTTTCTACCGTATTCAACAAGCCATCCGCCATACATTACAGCAACTCTGTCAGCTATCTCTAATACGACGCTTAGGTCATGTGTGATCAGGATGAGGCTTAATCCAAGTTTCTTTCTTAATTCCTTGAATAAATCCAAGATTTGAGCCTGAACAATAACATCTAACGCTGTCGTTGGCTCATCAGCGATTATTAGGTCAGGATTAAGGGAAATTGCCAGAGATATCATTACTCTTTGCCTCATTCCTCCACTGAATTGGTGAGGGTAATCATTAAATCTTTCAGGACGTATTCCAACCAATTTAAGCGTTTCAATAGCTTTTTTTTGCGCTTGTTCCTTCGTGATCTTTTCATGGACAATCAATGTTTCGGTTAGGTGTTCACCTATCTTCATTAATGGGTCAAGAGATGTCATGGGATCTTGGAAAACCATGTTTATTCTCTTGCCACGGATTCTCTTCATTTCTTTTTCATCGATACTTGTTAGATCTACTCCGTCGAATATTATTTTCCCTTTTACAATCTTACCTGGCGGAGGAACCAGTCTGAGTATGGATAATCCTACCGTGGATTTCCCGCATCCTGATTCTCCTACCAAACCCATTATTTCCCCTTTCAAAAGGGAAAGAGAGAAATCCTCAACGGCTCTAACAGTTCCTTCCCCTGTAAAGTAGTAAACTGACAAATCTTTTAGCGTTAATAAGTTTTCTTTGATTTTTTTCACCTCATCCTTTCCTGTGGATTTATTATTTCGTTGAGGCCTTCTCCAAGTAAGCTGAAGCCTATCGCGAGAAGTATTATCATTATCCCAGGAAACGTTATGAGCCACCAGTAACCAGCTAAGAAGTATCTTTGCCCGTTTCTTAAATCAAACCCCCAGTCAGGAGTTGGTGAAGGCACACCCAGTCCAAGAAAGCTTAACCCGGCCTCGGTTAAAATGGCGTCAACAACATTTAAAGAAAAAACAACAGCGACAGTGGGCAACAAATTAGGTAAAATATATCTCCTCATGATTGTACTCCCCGTTGCCCCCAGAGCCCTGGCCGCCTCCACGTATAATTGCTCTTTTATCGAAAGTACTTGTCCTCTGATCATCCTGTA
>JAOZGF010000094.1 GCA_027491845.1 Thermoproteota archaeon
GCCACTAGGTAGTCAAATTTCTCCCTTAGTTCTTTGATGTTCCTGAGAACCTGTGTTTTTTCAAGGATCTCCCTTGCATGCAGGGCTCTTGAGTATGCTTTGTTTGATAAATGGTTGCATTCAGGCCTTACGAGGAAGAGTCTACTGAAGCCTAGGTTCATCATGGCTCTAGCCGTTGAACCAATATTGCCTGGGTCTTCAACTCCTACCAGTGCAACTGAAACTTTTTCCTCCAGGTTTTCTCCAGAGTTTCCCTGCAATTTCCTCCTTCCCTAACCATTTAGTTTAAGCCTGTTTATAATCCATTCCTTGTCGAAGGTTAACAGGAGCCTGGAGAGCCTTGGACCCTGTTTCTTTCCAAGGAGAACAAGGTATGCTGACTGGAAGAATTCCCTGTATGTTAGTCCGTGTTCCTTCGCTATCTCGAAGAGCTGGTAGTTCAGTTCATCTAACCCATAGGTTTTGTTTCTAAGTTTTTCAGCGAGTCCTTGGAGGGCGTCTTTTTGTTTTTCACTTAACCCATCTATTATTTTCTTTTTCAGTTGTTTTAGGGGCGTTATTTTGTATTGCGGTGGAGCGTACTTCTTAGCCCAGTTGTAGGCTAGCTTTATCCTCCTCCTTATCCTTTTTTCCTCGTAGTCGCTTAGTTCTTTTTTCAGGAGGCCTGACTTCCTGAGTATTCCTATGACTTCGCCGATGTTTTCCCTTTCCTTTACCACTTGACTTATTATGGCTGCAAACCTGTAGTCCAGCTGGAATGGTTTCTTTTTTTGCGGAGCGTCTAGGAGGGCTAACTCGTACCCTCTAACAATGTCCTTTTTTCTTTTACCCTCTATTTCTTCTTCCCCGTAATAAACCCTTTCAGCCTGGTCGAACTCGTCATGGTATCTATAAATGTTTTGGAAGTCCCATGCAAACCTTCTCTTCGGGTCGTGCGCCAGGTAAAGGAACCTCAACGCCTCAGGCTCACCTATCTCCAAGTAGTCTGTTGAACTGTACCCTATGTTTCCTGAGCCAGTCATGTCTCCCAGGTCTTCCCCGTCCTCTATTTTCCCTATCCATTCACACCAGAACCCGTAGGGAGGTTTCTTGTTGAATATTTCCCTTATTAACTCCGCTGAATTGTCCCTTGACCCACCGGGGGTTGCATGGTCTTTCCCGAACGGTTCAACGGTGATTTCCAATTCCGCCCACAGGGTCGCCCATTCAACCCTCCAGTTCAGTTTTCCCTCCTGCATTGGACTCCATCCCTGGTATCCGCATTTTGAGCAAAGCATTCTTACCCTGTAGCTTTTTAAGTCCACTTCAAGGGCTGTGTTGTCAGCTATGTTCATGCAGTTTGGACACCATGGCTCGAATGGTATCCAGTTTTCACTGTATGGGTTTCTTTTCCTGTATTTGTTCATTATCTTAACAACATCCCCCCTGTTCTCAATTATTTTCTTGACTCCCTCCCTCCCTTTCCTTGACCTGTAGAAGTCAGACGTTCTAATGGGTTCCAGGGACTCTATGCCCATTCTCTTAAAGTTTCCCTTCACCTCGGCCAACCAGTGTTCAGACCAGCTTCTGCAGCATCCAAGCGGGTCAGGTACGTCCCTTAACCTCCTTCCCCTCAGCTCCCTTGTGAGGTCTTCAGGCGGCTTAAAGTTTTCAGGGACGCCTCTCCTCTTTGAAGCCTCCTTTTCATCAACGAACCAGAGCAACTGCCCCCTTGTCGCTTTAAACCTGTCCTGATCATACACTACCACAATGTTCCTTGCTTCGAAGCCCTTCCTTCTCAATATGTTTCCCAGTGCGACAGGTATTACGCCGTCAGCCCTAAGGTTTCCAAGGTGTATTGTGCCGCTTAGCGCCCACCCTGCACTAATTATGATTTCCTTGGATTCAGCCCCTGAAACTATTTCTTCAGCTATTTGATCCAGCCAGAAAAGCCTGCTCAATTTCAAGTCACTCTAGAACCCCTAAACAAAACATCCCTCCCACTTTATTTATAAATAAATTGGGTTT
>JAOZGF010000105.1 GCA_027491845.1 Thermoproteota archaeon
CCGTACACCGCGCTTGAACTGAGAAAAACAAGGAAATCTACCTTCTTCTTGCGACAAGCCTCCAAAACATTGAAGGTTGCTAAAACGTTTTCATTGAAGTGGACTCTAGGCTTAGTTACGCTAACCCTCACTTCAGGGTTTGCTGCGCAATGATAAACGACTTCAACTCCTTCAAAACAGTTAACCCACTTTTGCCTCCATACTTTCAAGTCTGCTTTTATGAATGTCAGGTAGTCCTTACCTTGATGTTCTTCTATGTTTCCTATGCTTCCACTGCTTAGGTTGTCTATAACTATTACTTCATCGTTTTCCTGAGCTAACTTGTCAACGATGTGGCTGCCTATGAAGCCGCATCCGCCTGTGACGAGAACCCTCAAATGTGGCACCTACCATTTAATGGACTATTTAATGGAAGGGTGAATGTTGTAAATCTTTCAGGTTTTCTTGGAATTTAAATTAGAATTGTTCTTCAAAGTCAAGTTTTAGAGGATTTAATGTCCCTCACCTTTTTTATTTCCACTATGTATCTTGGATGAACGTATTTTGTGCAATAAATGTTTTTTGAAGCCCTCCAGAACATTGTTCCTTCCTTGAAAGCTTTTAGAGCATTTATAACGATAATTTGGCCCTCACCTTTCCTGCGACTTGCAACTTCAACGGCCTCTCTAAGAGAGGAGGTCAGGTGAACCATGTTTCTCCCCATGGGCTTTATTCCTTCCTTTAAGATTTTATCTATTACTCTACCCATTGTGCCGTGATAAAGTGTCTGAGGTGGTTTAACCCCTCTTTCTTGGAATGGTTTGACATAGGGAAGAGAATGGCCATATTTGGCTCTTATCCTTCCCCCCATAATCTCGAATCTGCCTTTCTCATCTTTCTCTACGATTTCCTCTATATCGGCTGCTTTAACCCACTTCCAACGTTTAGATGAACCCCTTATTCTCCTTGCAAGTTCCTCTAGGTTAACGTCGGTAAATCCTTGATTGTCCAGTTTGACCCCTAGTGTCTTTGGTTTATGTCTTAAAATAAACGATAAATATTTACTGAGGCGTAAGAACTCCTTTTCCCTCTCCTTCATTTTAATTAGCCATTACTTAGCCATTACTTAGTGTACCATGGGGGGTCTATTTTAAACTAAACCTGAAAATATTATTTTAATCCAAGGGGAAAAACCTGCATGATGCGGCTCCAATAAAAGGCGATGGTAGATTTGTGTTGACACATGAAAAACAAATACTTGTAATCGACTGCCAATTGTCAGGCATAAGTGGCGACATGTTTCTAGGCGCCTTAATAGATATGGGGGCGAAAACGGATAAATTGTTTAGGTTAGCTTCTTTCCTGGAAAAAAACGTTGAGGACTGCAGCCAAGTCAAACTTGACGTGCAAGAAGTGGAGAGAAAGGGGTTTAAAGCAAGGAGAGTTGAAGTTTCCATTAAAGAGAAGGAAAGCAGGGACAGCGGTGAATTGCTTGAGATAGCCTCAAAAAGCTTAAAATACTTGAACTTACCGGGAAGAGCAAGGACTATAACGATGAAAACGCTGGAGACCATTGTTAAGGCAGAGGAAGTAATCCATGCAGGCAACGGAGAATTGCACGAGCTCGGCTCCCTTGACACGGTTATTGATGTTGTGGGCGCTGTTAATTGCCTGAATGAGTTAAATTTACTGGAAAACACTGTAATTTACTCTACAATCCCCCCTGTTGGGGGCGGAACAATAAAGTTCTCCCATGGAGAAACAATTTGCCCGACAAGTGTAACAATGCAGATCTTGAGGCAAGGAGGAATACCTTTCAAAGGCGGGCCCATTGAGGCAGAGTTAACAACCCCTACGGGAGCAGCATTGCTCGCCAACTTAGTTCAGGAATTCATTAAATACTATCCCCAAATGAAAGTGAAATCCCTCGGGTACGGAGCCGGTGAAAAGGACTTCAAGGAAATACCTAACATTTTAAGGCTCGTTTTGGGCAGGGAAGCCTGTACGATTAAAGGGCAAATTACTGAGCAGAAAAAACAAGGGAAGACAGGCAGCTTCGACAGTTTCTTCTCAATGGATAACGTGGCTGTTTTGGAAACAAGTTTAGATGATGTAACAGGCGAGACACTAGGATACCTTTTGGAAAAATTATTGAGGCAGGGTGCTAAAGACGTGAACATTATACCCATGTATACGAAGAAAAACAGGCCTGGAAACATCATAAAAATAATTTGTAGCGAGGAATTAGCAGAGAAACTGGTGGAGACGCTAATGAAAGAAACAGGCACGCTTGGAGTACGTGTGCAAACCTGTAAAAGATACATTGCATCAAGAAAAATATTAACAGTTGAAACAAAGGAAAAGGGAAAGAAATTCAGGGCCCGTGCCAAAGTTTCTTTCAACAATAAAGGTGAGATAATGAATATTAAGCCTGAATATGACGACACGTTGAAAATTGCAATGGAGACAGGTGAAGCTTTAAGGGTTATTCAGGAAAGGGTGAAGCTTGAGGCCAGGAAAAAAATGAGGCAAGAGAAAGAGAGGCTCTGTAGCCTCTGCAACCCCTACAAAACAGATGGAAAACTGATAACTGCCTTTTAGCTGTCTCTACATCGATGAATGATTGACGGAATTAAGCCACATTTTTTTAAACAATTTTTCAAAGCAATAGATAAGAGGGTGACTGGATGAAAAGTAAACTTAAAGTTTACATTTCAACAATTCTCTTAATAATTCTCTCAATAGGTTTGGTCCAAGCGAGTTACGGAATAGAGAATAGAACTGTCAAAATATACGCTCCAGCTGTTTCTAGGTCTGAAAAAGGATTTATCGGAGCCATAACCGAAATAACAATAACAGTCTCAGATGGAACAGGCGATGTATACGTTTCAACAACCCCTTTAACAGAAGTGGACATGCAGGCTTCAGCTAGGACGGCGGCATTAGTTGCAACACAGATAATCGGGGAGGAGGTAAATAAGTATAATTATTACGTTAAGGTTAATTCCCCTCACTTAATCGTCGGTGGGCCGAGTGCAGGTGCCGAGATGACCGTAGCCATTGCTTCAGCGATAAAGGGATGGAAAATAAACTACAGTGTTATGATGACGGGAATGATTAACCCTGACGGAACAATTGGACCGATTGGCGGTATACCCCAGAAACTGGAGGCAGCTGCAAGGGAAAAAGTAAAGTTATTCCTTATTCCGCTGGGTCAGAGGTACATAACCGAGTACGAAATGGAAAAGAAAACCATAGGCCCCTTCATAATTGAAATTCCTGTGGAGAAAACCATAGATGTATATGAGCTGGGGGAAAAGGAAGGGGTAACTGTTAAGGAAATAGGAAGCATAGAAGAAGCAATATACTATTTTACGGGAGTAAATCTTTCCAAAAAGACTTATGCTGAGCCTCCAAAGCCTTCAAATGAACTGATTAATTGCTTTAGAAGCCAATATGAGAACTTGTTAAGCCAACTAAATAGCCTGATACAAAAAGTCGACCGGTTACTTGAAGAAACAGATGAAAGTTACAGGCAGACGCTGAATGAAGTACTTAATGAAGCGAAGAAATTAAGAAACAACGCAGTTCAACTTGCCGCAAACAATAAGTATTACACGGCTGCAAGCATGGCCTACAGTTCTCTGAGAACAGCTCAGAAAGCAGAGTATCTGTATAGGTATTTAATTAAAAAAGAACCCATTGACAGTCTCGTGCAGGAAGTTGAAAGAGTAATTAGAGGCGCGGAGGAAACAATTAATCGAACAGAGGCTAGAGATATAAATGACTTTGAAATCCTTGCAGCAGCGAAAATGAGGATTAAAGACGCTAAAAAGTACATGGAGACAGCGGCTGAAGAATACAGAAAGAAATACTTTTTAGACCTTATTGAAACCCTTGCAAACGCTAAATGGAGGGCTATTACCGCTAAGGAATGGATTAA
>JAOZGF010000123.1 GCA_027491845.1 Thermoproteota archaeon
GACGGAATTTCGAGGAAAACTTCACGAGCTTGGTTATTCAGCGGATGCGGTGTCAATTCTCGTCGCCCTGGAGCAATTGAAGAAAGTACAGGAGCCCAAGAGGCTCACAAAGAGCGAGGTATTGAGGGCGTGGCGTAAGGGGATCATCAGTGAGAAGGAGGCCCGTGAACGCTTACTAGCTCAAAACATTCACCCGCAGGACGTAGAAATCCTGCTGGAAATGTATAGGACAGGAGGTGAGGGAAGTTAGAAGGAAAAAGGAAGAGGAGGAACCGTACAAATTTTTTAAAATCCTCAGAGAAAGAAAAAGAAAAGGAGGTGAGGTGAAAGGTGAGCGAAAAAGTTAGCACGGCAAAGATAACGTCGCTTAGCACAATTGCACTAATGTTTCTAATGCTCGCAAAAGACCTGCTGCAAGCTGGAAACGTTGAAGCAGGCCTAGCGGCTGGAATCCTCGGCATCGTGCTGCTAGTCATCGCAATCTACACGGGCATAAGCGACATAACCAGAATCGCCGTGTTGAAAGCCATGACAACTAGGAAAAGGAAGAGGAAGGAAGAATGACGGAAATAAGCGATGAATACGCAGTTGCGTGGTTTAAACAAAACATACTTGCACAAAAAGCAGCGTTAAAAGCTAACAAGACAAGGATAGCCTTCCTCCAGGGCTTTCAGGTCACGAACTTGTCGCTGGAGGAAGCCTACGATCACATGACCAAGAAAACAGAAGTAGGGGTTAAACTGCTTCAAGTCGTAAAGCATTACTTGAAATGGAAGGGAGAGAAAGGGAATGGTTAGGGTTCTAGTTATCACGCCGAATTTCGAGACAGCCACACGGTGGGGAAGCCACTGGGTGAAAAACAAGGCAGCCAAATTCCTTGGCGAGGCAGGATACGATGTGTGCTTGCTTGAAAGCGACAGAGCAACACGTTTCTACTTCGAGAGAGAGGTTTTGGACGCTGTATACGTTACGTTGATCGGGCACGGCAACGAGAACGTTGTAACAGGCCAGAACTACGACGTCCTGCTGAATACGGCGTGGTTCCCCGAGGATCGGCCCCTGGTTGAAGCTAAGCACTTCCACATGCTTTCCTGCAAAGTTGGGGCGAAACTAGGCAAGCTGCTTGTTGAACAAGGTGCAATCGCCTTCCACGGCTACGATGACACCTTCTATTTCCTCTACAACCCCGATAATTACCCTGACGGCAGGGCTAGACCGTTTTTCGAGGCAGACCAAACAATAGATAAGTGCCTTGCAGCTAGGAAGACGCATGGGCAGGCTGTGAACGAAACATTCAAGGCATGGGAGAAAGAAATAGCTAAAGCCGATCCACTGACGCAGATGTGGCTTGTGTGGGACAGAGATCACTATGTTTTTTATGGGAACAGGAATGCAAGGCTTCCTAAGCCTGAAAAGCCGTCTGAAAAGAAAACGTACGAGATGACTGCTTCCCTGCGTGGAAGCGGATATTTAATGCTCAAATGGTGGAAATTCAAATTTACACCCCCGTTCTACTTCAGGGGGGAGATTAGAGGGGAGGTGAAGGAAAAAGATGAGCGCGGTAAGTGAAATTGAAAGCAACCTGTTGCTCAGGCACCTGCCTAGGCCGTCTGGAGCTGTCAGGGAAGAGTTCATTGGAACTGTGAGGCTTGGAGTGACGCTTGACAGTTTCGTGGTGAGCTGGAACATTGTTAAGCCCGTTGTACCTTGCAGGCTTTCGTTTCTCTGCTGCAGTACAACGTACCTGCCTGTCTTCGCTCCAACGGGCTGGGTTTGGATCCAGCCGCCCGAGGGAAGCCTGGAGATCCCGATAAACTACTTCATTGAGTTCATGCGGTGGCATGCGTACATGCCAGTCCGTGTACAAGTCAGTGGCTGGAAGAAAACGGAGAAGGAATATCTTCAGCCTTGGACGGTGATTTCAGCGCATTTCTGGCCTTCCAGCTGGGAGCTGAAGCCTCGATACTACGTCAGGTGGAAGCCTCACCCTGTTTGGCACCCTGAAGAGCGCAAATGCAGGCCCTGCAAGTTTGAGGAGCTAAAAGGAGAACTCTAAATTTTTTTTTTCGACTAGGCGCTGGCAAACAGAGCTAGAAACGCTTGAGGAATTGTTAAAAACAGTGCAAAATATGCGCAGAGAGAGATAAGGGTTGGATGTTTCATCCAATTTATAAATGTTACGGTTAAAAAAAAAATAGGGAGTTGGCCGGGCCTAGAAAAAGGAAGAATAGTAAAGTTTAAGCCACCGCCTTAATGCTTTAATGCGGGCATAAGTATACGTTGCGTTGACACTAGTAACAACGCTGGCGGTGACAGGAGCAAATGTCTCCAGCACTGCCAGAGCCCTAGCCCGCCCGAATTGGGCGGTTTCTAGGGCCCACAGCAGGTCGTGAAGCACCTTGGGCCCTATTTTTGACACCTCCTCTTGAAACTCTTGGTATAGTTCATAGTCTAGGTCTTCCTCCCTTCCAGCGCCAGGGAGGAAGAACCTATAGCGTTGGCGAAATAGATCTTCTTCGCTGATTTCAATTTCTTCCTTCCCCATCTTCACCTCTTCCATAAACTTTTAAGACCGCCTGAGAAATCAGGCGGCCGAGGTCGCCCTTCCTACGGGCTTTTTTTCGGAGGAGGCGGTCAGCCTCCTCCGTAATGACGACGTGGATGCGGGGAGTCATTGCCCCCTGCCCTCCACGTCGTCAACTCCGAGGAAGCACGGGCAATCCCGTGCATCCTCAGTATTATACCAAGGAAAGTGGTAGTCGCACGCCCCATGGGGGGCATAATGGCTATGGATGCAGCGATCGCAATTTAATTCATCCAACGCCACCACCTCCTACTTCTACTCTGGAGCAGGTGGAACCTGCCCCGAGTTAACCTCCACGGCGGTAATTAACGGGGTGGCCAGAAAGACCACCCAAACCCATACGGTTTTGCCTTGGGCTATAAGCTGGTTTGCGTAGTTTTTTAATCCGCGGCCAATAGTAGGCCTGGCCTTGGCCGTGACGTTATATGTTTTGCCTTGTTTGCCTTGAAGTGTAAGCTGAACTAGGGCATACTTGCGTAGCCCTTTTTCAACAAAATTGACTTGCCTAACAGATTTAACTTGTTGCCAAACACCCACTTAAACCACCCCCATTTTTTTTACACATGTATATATGTGCATGTGGTTATATTTAAAGTTTACGTTTTTGAACACATGTTCACAGGTATGTTTAACAAAAATTAAACATCGCTGGCAAGTGCTTTATCATCTCGTTCACCGCGTCAAGCAAACTCTTCGTAAACCAGACGAGAAAAAGAATGAAGGCTGCTCCAATGAGCAGCTCAACCAAAAGTTGCGCTTTACTGCACATTTCAATAGATCTCCTTCGTAAAGCCTTCCACAACTTCCTCCTCGCTCCAAGGCTGCTTCATAGCCCTGCGGAGGAGTTCAGCCATCGCTTTCAGGAGTTCCCTCGCCTCTCCTTTTTTTGCGGGGAAAGTACATGTCCACTTGGCCCACCTTGTTTCCAAGCCATCTTCTTTGACGCTTCTGACCCACCTTTTCTCGAAAGCCAGGAAATCGCCGTAGCGGCCCTTAAGCAACGCTAAACGTAGCACCAGCATCGGTTCTCCCTTCTCCGTCTTCCTGAGAACCACATACCCGAAATCCCTGAGGATCTCGGGTACAAAACGTTTCTCCTCTTTGCTCATGCCTCATTCCTCCTCATCATTAGCTATAAGCTTTTTCAAGTTCTTTGTCCTCTTTTCAAACCACTCAAGGATCCTAGGATGTATTTCATTACTTCCGTGGTGCTGGATAAGGTGTTTAGCAAGTTCAAGGTCTATCTTGTCGTCTATGTATTCTAGTAATTTTGCCCGTAACTCTGCCTTTTTCATGTTCTTGCTCATCGCTTAATCCTCCTCGTACTTAGCGATAAAGAAAAAGCTTGTATTTGCGATCTCATCAATCGTAGTTGTGAAACCGCATTGCTCACAAAGCCACAGCAGCCCGTGAGGGCCCTCACCCCTGTACCCACAAGAAAAACCGCTGAAAAGCAAGATAAGATCCTTCCGAGTCCACAGGATAGTGTTGTAAGTGACAGGAACGTTGTCGCAGGCGAAGCAAACAAGTGCAATCGGCTCGTCGACCAGGTGCTTTACACTGCTGAAGAACTGCTTGCTTTTCTCCGTTATCCCGTGGCCCTCATCGTACAGTACGAGAGGGACGCCTGGATATGTCATTTCTTCCTCACCTCCTCCAGCAGGTCTTTCTCGACACTGAGACCCTTCTCAAGGGCCCTCTCCACGATCGTTCTAAGCGGGACGTTGAGTTCACGGGCCCAATAACTAGCAAACTGCTTAGTTATTGCCCCAAACGTGCCAGGATACTCCTCCAAGGCTTCCTCGAACTCCTTGTCGCTCAATTTCACCTCAGCAGCAGCCTTCTCCGCCTCCTCCCTCACTCGATCCCTAGAAATCGGTTTCGTCAGAAAGAGGATTCCGCCCCTCAATTGAGCTTGTGGATAGCGATCAGTTAAAACGGACACGTAATTGTACGCTGTAGGCTTGGAGATTTTGAAGCGGAAGCAGATATCGGCAATGCTTATCTGTCGCTCCTTTTCAAGAATTTTTAAGATTTCTCCTATTACGTGGAACATTTTGCCACGTGCAGAAGCCGTTTTCACCACCTCCATATAAAATTTTATCTATCTCTCATTATATATCAAGGAGGTTATATTTAAATAATATAAATAAATATCTATTATTGTTTGCTATACAATATATACTCTATGCAAGATAGATATATATAATGCACATTTGCATATATGTTACTATACATTGTTCTATTTAAATACTCACTCACTCATTATATAAAGTATGCAAAAAGAAGGAGTAATTTATGTTGAACTGAGCAGAATAAAAGTGCCAGACGTGCGTGTGACAAGCCAACTCGATCCAGAGCTCATGAGAGAACTAGAAAAAAGCATTGCTGTAAGAGGAGTCCTTCAGCCCATCCAACTTCTTGATGTGAACGGAGAACTCATTCTGATAGACGGCTTACACCGCCTAATTGCCTTGAAGCGTCTTGGAGGTAAAAGGATCCCCGCAGTAATCAGGAAAGGCTCCGAAAAAGACCTACTGACGCTCAATCTCATTTTAAACCGTCAACGCGGGATTTCAAACCCGCTGGAAGAAGGGAAAGTCTTGAGGACGCTCGTCGAGGAATACGGTGAAACACTCGACAGCGCGGCTGAAAAATGCGGAATCTCCCCTTCATGGGCCCGAAAACTCGTAAGGCTCACCCAGCTCCCCGACGAAGTCCAACTCTACGTTAAACAAGGCAAAATAAGTGTTTCAGCAGCGTGGGAAATCAGTTTTCTCCCCTCATTCGAAGATCAAATCTCCGTCGCCCGCGACGCCGTAGAATTCCAATACACAGTAGAACAAGTCAAAAGTAGGGTAAAGCAACTCATAGACAAGGAATACGAACCACAAACAGGAGAATACATCTTTGAACCAACAGGGAAGCCACGCCGCGTATTGCCACGCTGCATGGGCTGCGGAAAAGAACTAGAAACAGAGCAAAAATACGACTGGTTCTGCAACGAATGCTACCAACTCGCAATCGACTTCTTCAAATACTACAACGCTCA
>JAOZGF010000243.1 GCA_027491845.1 Thermoproteota archaeon
GCGCCTTTGACCTGACTCGGCAACCCCCGCTTAATCCTTTATGACTTCTAATTGCCCCATTACAGACCATATTTTTGTCCTCGTATAGAGAGGCATGTTTGGGTCATTACTTATTTCATCTAATATGGAGATAGCTGTACTTGCTCTAACGCCATGAGTGCCCTCGTTGCTTAAAAGGACATCCATTGCCTCGGTAGTTGCCCTTCTGATATTTCTCGGCACGGTTGTGTCTTCAATTATGCTTTTTAATATTCCAGTAACCCTATTAATTATTTCATCATACTTTTTATTTGTCAAAGGGCATCACCCCGTTTTTCATTAATAAAAAGTTCCCATTGGTGTATATTTAATGAGTGATGAAATAAAAAAAATGGCGGATATGCTAAGGAAAGGGGCGAAAATGTTGTCCCAAGTATGTCCCGATTGTGGGGTTCCACTATTTAAAATTGACTCAAACATTTATTGTCCATCATGTGGAAGGAAAGCGGTGATAATAGGCAAGGAAAGCGAAGTAGGCGCAAATGAAGTTAAAACAATATTGAGCCTTCACGACACACTTATTAGTAAGCTGAAGTATTTGGAAGAAAGAATTAAAGAGGAGGAAGAAACCGATAAACTAATAAAATTGATTAACGCAGTCATATTACACTTAGATGCCATTGCAAAAAGCGAAGAGATAAGGAAAAAATGGGCATCCTGATAAAACTCGTAGGTTACCGTTTCTCTTGCTTTAACTTTAAGATAGCTTCAGCAAGGTCTCCCTTTGTTTTAAGCAACATGTTGCGGGCTTCATCCTCTGAAACACCTGCTTGGGACGAGACTAATCTAACATCTTCATCACGTACCTCAATTACGTTTTCTTCTACTTCCTGAATCAGAGGTTCACCTATGACTTGATAAACCGTGTTTCCTCCAAACCTTGTCACGGAAACATCAGGGTTCTTGATCCTAATAACTTGATTTTCCCTTTTAATTATGACTTCATCCACGTCTTCTATTTGTTCTATTTTTATCCCTAATTGTTTCATCATTCTATTCATCATTCTAGGACTTATCCTTTTCATGGTCATAACCACGTAGTTTATAGTTCAACGAGGTAAAAACTATACTTTTTTACAAGTGAAGAATTTATTCTTTTTTACTCAAATCTTTTTTGGGGAAGCAAATGTTCTGTGAGATATGCGGTGAACCAATAAAAGGTAAGCCAATGGAAGTCTTTGTGGAAGGATCAAAACTAATCGTGTGTCAGAAGTGTGTTTCTTTTAAAAATATAGGAACCTCACATTCCTTAACTATAAGAGAAAAACAGGCTCAGCTGAAACCTGTTGGGAAACAAAGGCGATTTAGGCTTAAACCAAGAAAAAACGATATCGAAGAAAAATTCGTGTTCAAGGAAAACTATGGAAGAATAATTAGGGCCTTAAGGGAAAAGATGGGATTGAAGCAAGAAGAACTTGCGAAAAAACTGAACGTGAAGCCTTCTGTCATAAAAAAGCTGGAGTCAGAGAAAATGTTCCCTGAACCAAGCCTCGTCAAAAAGCTGGAGTCATTTTTTAACACAACCCTCCTTGAACCTGTTGAAGCTGATTCAAAGGAAATATTGAAAGGAAAAGGCCCTCTAACTTTAGGAGACATAATAAACGTGAAAATGAGGGAAAAAACGAGAAAGAAATAGGTTAAACGGTAAAACTGGCATGCACAGAGAAATATATGTTCTTAGGATAGGTCATAGGCCTGCAAGGGACAAGAGAATAACAACTCACGTTGCCTTAATAGCGAGAGCCTTTGGAGCCAAGGGAATATTTATTTCAGGCTTGAAAGATGAAAAAATCGAGGGGACAGTAAAGAAAGTTGTAAGGGAATGGGGAGGAAGCTTCACCATTAAAACAGGTGTTAACTGGAAAGAAATTGTTATGCAATGGAAAAAGGAAGGGGGCGAAATAATTCATTTAACAATGTATGGATTACCTCTCCCAGATCTCACGGAGAAAGTTAAGAGGTCATCCAGAAAGAAACTGGTAATTGTAGGTGGAGAAAAAGTACCTGGAGAGGTTTTTAAATTAGCAGATTACAACATTTCAGTGACGTTACAACCTCATTCTGAGTGCGGGAGCCTGGCAGTGTTCCTGGACAGGTTTTTCGAAGGAAGAGAGCTTAAAATGGAATTTGAAAACGCGAAGATAAGAGTAGTCCCTCAAGAAAAAGGGAAAAAAATAGCGAAGTCTTTTTAGCATGATTAACAGATTTTCCCCTCCACTCAAAGTTTATAGAAAGAAATAAATAATTTCCTTAGCATTACTTTATTTGTCGAAATCCTATCTTTTTATTAAAGGCGACGCGATAATGAAAACAGCGGAAACAGAGGAAGAATGTTTGCCTGTGTTCCTTTCTTTCGTGGAGGACTTGGCGGGTGAAAACGCAGTTGACCTAGTAATGTACCTTATGGTTAACAAGATGACGGACAGGGAATTAGCCGAAAAAACAGGGTATAAACTGAACAAAATAAGGAAAAAACTATATGAGCTCTATTCTCTAAAAATTGCAAAGTATAAGAAACAGAGGATTGAAGAAACAGGTTGGCATAGCTATGTTTGGGAATTAAGTGTGTCAGGGTTTGAAAAATACATTTTAGATTCTATAGAAACCATAGTAAATAAATTGAAGCAAAGACTGAAGTTTGAAGAGGAAAACATGTTTTACTTTTGTGTAAAGGACAGAGACGTGCTGTTCTCTTTTGATGAAGCAACTGAACTAGGGTTTAGGTGTCCGAGATGTTCAGGTCCTCTTGAAGTTTTTGATAATCAACCCATAATAAAAAAACTTAAAACAGCCATAGAAATTTTATCCACATAGCTTGACGTGAATGCTATTTCTGAGGGCCGGTGGTCTAGAGGTATGACGTCGCCCTTACGTTGAAAAGACAGGCGGAGGCCGTGGGTTCGAACCCCACCCGGCCCACCATATCAAACCTATCAAATAAGCCCGATCCACGCTCTCCTTCGACTGTTCAACGTAGTTTAAGATAGTTAATTTCAGGCTCGAACACGCATGCGTTGAACAATTGAAAGCCGGTCTTCAGCGCTAGCTGGTGGAGGAGACAGGGCTAGAAACCTTATGGTCAGCAGTTTGCCTCTGGAGACAGGGGGATCTACTGCGAACAAAGAAGTTCGTTCAAGAGGTGAACAGGGCTTTCAAGGGAAGGCTGGAATATCAATGAACCTTCAGACATATTATTTCTAGTGCTCAAGCCTAAGAATAGGGAATCATCGTGATCGATAGGCGTAGCTCGTCGGCTACTTAGAGAAGAAACTGAACAAAAGGAACAAAAGGGGGGGCATTAGGCAGGGAAGCAAGGTTAATCCTCAATTTCTTGAAACAGAACAGGGACGAAGCCTGGCCCTCCAAGAAGCGGCAGAGCCATTCAAGAACAAGGAGATAAAGCCCTGTAAAAAT
>JAOZGF010000128.1 GCA_027491845.1 Thermoproteota archaeon
AGAAAGAATCCCTGTTGTTATGGTGGGAACATCCCCATTTATAGGGGCAGGGCAATTCGGGTTAAAAGGAATTCTTTGGAGAGAAAAGTTCCTGTTTAACCCTAAAGCCATGGAAGAAATATTTGAAGCAGCTTACAGAAAGGGTTCAAAAGGAGTTCACATCATTCCTTACGGAAAAATAATTGAAGCAGTTAAGGCCATGAAAGAAAAATACTCCGACTACCATGTAACAGGGACATTGACGCCTGAGAAACCATTAGAAGACATAAAAACACTTAAGGAGGTTGACTGTAAGATAATCTTTATTCACGGGTCAATTTCAGACAAGAGAAACAGGAAAGAACTAGGCAAACTTAGGAAAGCTATCCTGGAAAACAACGCGATACCTGGCTTAGCCGTCCATGAACCAGTTAAAACCCTTAGCTTCGCCTTAAAAAAACTTGATTACAATGTTTTCCTCATTCCATTCAACGTAAAAGGCTACCTCATGGACAACAAGGAAAAATTAGAGGAAATCATCAATTCATCCCACAAAAACTTCATTGCAATGAAACCACTCGCAGCGGGTAGGGTTAAACTCAAGGAGGCGTTCAATTACATAACCCATCACAACTTAAAAGCAGTGACAGTTGGTCTAACTTCCCCAAAGGAAGCGGAAGAGACAGTGAAAAACTGCCTAGAACACTTTGTGAAACGAAAAAATAAATCAACTTAAATCTTTTCCAGCTAGTTCAAACACAAGTTCAGAAACAGTTTAAGCAAAGAAAAATAAACTCTGAACACTTAGCAACTACGCATCCCCCTAATAACCCTCTTAATTTTTCAGCTCCTCCCTGTTTCCTCACCTTCCTTCCTTTTCCGTGAAAAACTTATTTCCTTAACAAAAAAGTTGAAATAGGTACAGGCGCAAACGATTCTTCAAAATGTGTGCTGAAAATCACCTGTAAGTGAAAAATTAGAAAGAATTAGAAGTTAAGACACGTTAACAAGATGCGTTGACCTCTCAGAAAATTAGCATACCGTACGCAACCAGGCAAAAGGCAAGGTACCCAACTATAACCCCTGTGTTCAGGAAAGGTAGACCTGGCCTAGGTTTCCCCTTACTCGACAACAACAGCAGGGATAACCCTATTAAGGACCCTGTTAAGCAGCCCATTGCAACGAAAAGATTTGAAGGAACACCTAAAAACATCCTCTCAGGGGGCAGCCACCTCCAACACGAAACCGTAAGTAGGGCTGGGAAAACAACGTCACCCAAACCTAACACAATAAAGCTCCTCTCCTCGCCTTTCAACGTTTCCTTTAGTGGCTTAGCTTTCAAAAGAGAAAAACCCTTCCTCCTAGGCACAACTAGGGCGGCTGGAAGCCTCAAGTCAAAGGCGCTTGAAGCAAGGTCAATCATGTGCCCAGTAACATTTACAGCTACAAGGTCATAGACAGCTGACAGGAAAAGGAGAATAATCACCGGCAATATCGTCATTGAAATCCCCATTAAAGAGGAAATGCCAGAAGCCATCAACACGCCTGTCAAATCAACAACGTACCATTCAGGATAAACATAGAGGGCCCACGTCAAAAGAAAAGAGACACCTAAAGTCAGAACAAGACTTAAACCATTGAAAAATAAGAAAAAAGGGTAAAGAGTGAAAGAAATAGTCAGGAAAGCAACAACCAAATAAAACATCCTAAGGAACCTGAACAACCTAAATCTGATCATTAACAATATAAAGACGGATGCAGCGACAAGTCCACACATGAAAAAAACAACGTTAAGAATGGAGCCAGGCTCCTCAAAAGCCTGCATTTCTCCGGACAAATGCACTGGCGCTGCAACATAAAGAGACAAAACCTGCACCACCACAACAAATAAAAATAAAAGAACAACCGGGCTATTCAATCCAATCCTCTTCATACAATCTCCACCATGATTTCTAATTTAATTCATTTCTGAGATAGCGTAAAGTGTAAACTTAACGCTACAACAAATGAATCGTAAAAATATAAAAAGAATGTTGAGAGAAGCTAAGCCAAACCAAAAAGCTAGTGAAAAAGGCCGCTCT
>JAOZGF010000135.1 GCA_027491845.1 Thermoproteota archaeon
AAACCTAAGGCAAAAGAAGCTGAAAATAGGGGGATTCCTTGATCAGTTGCATATGGGATAAGGTGAACCATTACAATAAAGAGCGAAAAGCTGGCTAGTGTTAAACAACAGTAAATCAACCAAAAAGAAGCCCTCCTCAGGGCAGTCTTCAGCGGAACACCTTTCATCGAGCTTAAGTGATTATTTTCAAAAGAAAGCTTTTCTTGACCGTAAGGCTTCAATCCCAGCTCCTCAGGGGATTCTCTCATGATAAAGGCTGAAAAAAGAATTAAGGCAGCAGTAACGAAGCCCATCACCAAAAAACCATTCCTCCAGCCATGTGAAGCAACTAAATAAGCCAATACAGGAGCCATCACAAGTTGGCCGATGCCTACGCCCGAAGTAACGATTCCCACAACAAGTCCACGTTTCCTTGTAAACCACTTCATTAAAGTGGACATTGCAGAAACATAAAGCGGACTTAAACCAACCCCCAGAAAAACACCGAAGGTAACGTAGATCTCCCAAATAGAAGAAACTAACCCGCTTAAAACAAAGCCAAGCCCAAACAAAACACCGCCCAAGCCCAGCATAACCCTAGGGCCAAATCTGTCATACAAGATTCCTAGAGGAATCAACGTAACAGCGTGAATAGCCAACATCATTGAATGAACAGAGGAGGCTAAAGCGCGGGACCACCCGAACTCGGCCACCAAAGGCTTAAAGAAAACGCCGTAAAGATAAATTATGCACTCAGAAAACATCACCAGAAAACTCGCCATAGCGATAAACCAACCGTAAAATACCCCTGATCTTTTTAAGGAACTTAACACTTCACTCTCAACTCAAAAAAGTGTTTCAAACTATATGTTTCCAGGTGACGAAAAGAGAAGTATAAATGGAAAGTAACATACAGCTTAAACTCAAGATAAGGAACTGTAGAATTATTTTCTTTTCCATAATCTGACCTAGGGCCCAAAAAACTGGAATAATTGTAAGCGAAAATCTAGGAAAAGAAATTATCTCTGCATAAAACAAATAAAGCATCGTTAGGGGTACTGAATAAATTATGTAAGGCATCATTGTTTTTCTTTCTCTAAAAACGAAATAGAGTAGAGAAAAGAGAGTAAGGAAGAGTATTGGGAAAAGATAAAGTTTATCTGGGTAAGAAGTGTGCATTATTGCTTTTAGGGGATCATGAATGCCAACATGCCAATACTTTCTTTCTACGTTGAATGTAATAAAAGGGTCTCCACATTGAGAGTAAGCGTATAGCATAAAGAGAGGCAAGGGTAAGAAAGCCAATGTCAAGTAAAGCAGTTCCTTTAATTTTTTCTTGCCTTGAAAGTACTCTACTATCCCTCGGTAAAGTAAAGGTAGAGTAAGGAATAACCCAACCACTCTAGTGAGTCCTGAAAAGAAACAAAAGAAAACAGAAGTTTTCCACCATTTTTTCTCTAGAAAATAAAAAGTTAACACTGTAAAAAGCAAAAATAGAGCCTCTGTATAAACCGCTGAAAAAAAGAATGAGGTGGGGAAAAAAGACATTAGAAAAACCGAGAAAAAAGCTGTTTTCTTATTATATAAAAGAACCGTGAGCTTATAGAGAAGTATACACATAAGTAGGAAACTAAAATTACTGACGATAAAACCGCTAAGTACATACCGATGAACCCCCATGACAAAGAGAGTAGGGGTTCCCAAGGCTTTTAACAATTCGGCCAATGGACTACTTAAAGCTGACATGGTAAGGGGGTATAAGGGAAAAAACGCCCAATTGCTGCCGTGATAACCTGTTTTAGCTATGTTAAGGTAGTATCCACTATCCCATCGAACAAAAAGGTGGAAGAAAGGTAAAGGAAGATCCCCCTTACTTGTCGGAATGCCCATCGTTACCTCTGAAATCCAAGCTATGAAAAAAATGAAGAAACGTGATGCCAAGGGTATTGTTAGAGAATTTTTAGCTGGCACGTTAATGCGCTTTAACATAACTACCCTAAAGGATTACTCGTTTTTAAAATATTTTATGAAGAAGAGTCTTTTCTGTGAAGAAAGATGAATGTTAAGGTAATTGTGACGAGGGCTAAGAAGGCGTTTGCGAGGACGAGGATTCCAGGGGCTAAATGGGTTTTAAATCATTATGTCGGCTGCAGTCACGCTTGCAAGTATTGTTACGCGAAGTTCATGCGTAGGTGGCATGACTACGGGAAATGGGGTTCATGGGTTGTTGTCAAGGAAAATGTTCCTGAACTGGTCAAACGTGAGAAGGTTAAGGGTTCGGTGTACATGTGTAGTGTAAGCGATGCCTACCAGCCCCTAGAGCAGAAAGTTAGGCTAACTAGGAGGGTTTTGGAGGCCATGGATAAAAACACTAACTTGTCTATTTTAACGAAATCCAGCTTGGTTGTCAGGGACATTGATCTGTTTAAGAAGTTTAAGGAG
>JAOZGF010000138.1 GCA_027491845.1 Thermoproteota archaeon
TGACTCGTTGTAGGTTACGCAGATGAGGGGTGTTCCTAGTTTGCTGCTTACCTCCATTAGATCTACCACGTTGAACCAGCTTATTACGCATCCTCCAAGTAAGATAACCGTTATGTCCGTCCTGTTCAGTGCACGCACAAGTTTAATTATCTCTTGGGTTGCGTCAAGCCCGCCGACAAGAGGCCTACCGAAGGAGAAGCCGTCTATTGTTAAGTCTGGTTTCATAACGACGCCTGCTAGAACAGATCTAGTAACGTTTTTTCTGAAGGACTCAGCAATGCCGAGGGCCCTTATTCCTTTCTTAAAAAAGTTTGGACACAATTTTTTCGCCAATGGGAGGTTGTTTTCAAGGATTTTGAGGCTTACGTTGGTTAAAAAAGAAATTTATCTTTTCTTTGATTTCATTTATTCCCAATGGCTTCATGAGGTGTTTCCTCCAGCTGGGGGGAAAGACATTTCTAAATTTGCCTGAAGCCCTCCTGTCCATTATAAGTATTATGCCCCTATCTTTTGGGGATCTTATCAGTCTCCCTGTTGTTTGTGCAACTGTTACCGCGCATGGATAGAGACTTGAGTACAGGAAAGCTTTTCCACCGAATTTCACCTCATAATACCTTAAAACAGCTTCTTGAACCTCTGTTTTCTTGGGGAAAGGCAGGCCTGCGATGATCACACAGGATAGGAGGCTTCTGCCGTCTTCAACCATGTCGACGCCCTCACTTATCTTCCCTCTGGCGACGCCTAGTAGAACTGCTTCATCGTTTTCTTTGAGGAATTCAAGCACTTCCCTCACATCTGTTTCTTGTTCCTCCATTAGGATGGGTTTTTCTAGGGACAAATATTTTGAAACGTTTTTCATCACGTCATATGAAGGATAATAAACAGCTGTTCTCCCTCTAACGACCTCAATAACTTGTTCAATGTGTTTAGCTATTTTCCTGTATTCCTCACGGCTTCTTTCTTCGAATTTAGTTGATATTTGGGCATCAACCATGATTAACCTGTTTTCAGGGGGGAACGGGTTAGGGAAAAAAACGTATTTGGCTCCGTTTAATCCGAATATTTCCTCATAATATTCCTTATGCCAGAGGGTTCCGGACATCAATACACATGTTCTAACCTGTCCGAAAAACGTTTTTAGGGCGACGGAAGGATCGATGCATTTTATGTTGCACGTTATGTTTTCTTTGTTAAACTCGTTTAATTCTAGATACTTAATGAACAGTTTGGGCGGGAGGTCTAACCAGTTTAAGAGGAAGTCAGCTGTCCTTGCAATATAAGAAATTGGCCTTAACCCATTCTTGACCTTTTCATCAATAATTTCTTCTCCTTTCAAGATTAATTCTTCCAGTGTCTTTCTGTAATCCTCTTCTTCCTTTATCCCTGCCCTAAACATTACTTCATTAGTAATGTTCTCCTGCGGAATAACATGGGGGTTTCCTGCCCCGAATTTTCTCTCCAGCATTTCCCTGTAATCCAGCAGGACTTCCCTGAAGCAATCTATAAGTTTTCCGCCGTTGATATTATATCTTTCTTTTTCTTTCATGGCCCTTTCTATGGTGAAAATCGATATCTTGTCTGAAAAAATGTTTACTATGTATTCTGGAAGCGAATGAGCCTCATCAAAGACGCAGTTAACGTTTTCAAGGCTTACACTTGAAAGATTCAACATTTTCCTTCTAAGCGGTTCAAACAAGACGTAGTTGTAGTTTCCAATTATTATCTCGCTTTCCCTAGCCATTAACTTTGTTAATTCGTAGGGGCAGAGGCCTTCCTCCACGGCGTACAGGTATATTTCACTAGGAAGCAGTGCCCCATCCTCCCCTATTTTTTCAACAAGATAACGCGCCCTGCTCAACTGTTCATCTTTCCTCCAGATATTGAAGTAGTACGGGCACTTAACCGAGGGTTTCTTCATCCTGTTACAATAGGAAATGAACTCTTGGTAACCGATTTTTTCCAGGGAGGGTTTATTGAGTATTAGTGGGCAGAGTTTCTTTTTGCTTACGAAAATTGCTGCTGAAACTTTCTTGCCTGTTCTCTCCCTTATTTCCTTTAATTCTCTGGCGTAGATCTCCAATTGGTTCTTTGTCCTGGTTAAAACAAATAATTTACCTATCTCCGCTCTACTGCATGCAGCGAGGTAAGCGGTAAGTAAACTCACAGACTTACCTGTTCCGCAAGGAGAGGAAACTAGCCCGATTCCACCATTCATAAAGAAGCCGTAAAACTCCTCGGTTAACCTAGCTTGGTTGCGTCTGAAGGAAG
>JAOZGF010000151.1 GCA_027491845.1 Thermoproteota archaeon
AAACCCTTGAGCCAAACAACGTCTTTTTACCATATTCCTCGTTCACATGTAAGGGATTAAAGTCGCCTGAAACCCCTGAAAAAAGAACTATGTCAGCTTCACTAACTGTTTTCGAAAAAATCCTTTCTTCACCTATGGAGACCTGTTCAAAACCACTTTTTTCCTTTTCTTCCTTTTTTTCTTTCACTTAAAGGACCACCTAACTGAACTCTTTGTTTTTAAACAGTAAATGATAGTGTCAAGGTTCGGTGAAGTTAAGGTTTACGTTTTTCCATTAACTTAAACCCTGCTTCCCCGTGAAGAAATGCGTGGAAAAGCGAAAAATTATCTTGCTCCATGGAAGGCGTGGGATGCGTTGAAAGCGTTGAAGGTGCCTTTGTGTGGTTAAGCGTTTTAAGTTGTAGTTATGGGTTAATTGGTCCCTTAACTTCCTCGAGAGGCTTCTTTAAGAGAACGTAGTTGCTAATGCTTTCAACATCGTTGACAGAAGCCTTAAAACGTTTCTTCATTATTTTGCCTTGTTCAACTAACAAGGAGACAGCCTTCCAGTTTTCATTTATTTCTATGTCAACAACCTTACCAACGTTTCTGGCTTTCTTATCAACAACTGTTTTCCCTAAAATATCTTTCATGACAAGCATTTTTCAGGCCTCCTGTTCACAGCTATCCATGTCCTTTTTTAAAAAATAAAACGTTCTATGTTATCTATGCAGCAGACCAGTGAACAGAAAAGAGGCAAATACCAGCGTTTTATTTCGCCGGGTTTCAAACCCTTTGATCCGCTTAAACTGGCTGAGGAAACTGAAAAGATAGTTACAAGGAAAAGCGAGGAAGGGCTGAGCAGGAAATATGTTGCAATATATTCAGCCCCAGTGTACAGGGGTATTTCCACTGGTTATGCTGTTGGATGCTGCCTAAGATGTATTTATTGCTGGACAAACTGGTCCAGGGATTTCCCTGAAAAATTCGGGAAGTTTTATACGCCAAGGGAGGCTGCTGAAAAGCTTTTCATGGAGGCAAGGAAGGGCATAGTCTCCCCTGGATGGGAAAGGTTTAAGTATTTGAAGGTTAATAAGCTCAGAATATCCGGATGCGAGCCCACGATAGGTTTCAGCCATCTCTTAGGGGTTCTGGAACACGTTGGAAGATCCCAGTTCCCCCTGTTTATCCTAGAAACAAACGGGATAATATTGGGTTCCAACAGGTCCCTTGTCAAGAAGTTGTCGGAGTTCTCGGATAAACTTTACGTAAGGGTTTCATTTAAGGCAGCAACCCCTGAAGGCTTCACTTGGAGGACAGGTGCGGAAGGCAAGTTTTACGAGTACCCCTTCAAAGCATATGATTACTTGTTGAATGAGGGAATATTTGTCCGTGCAGCCGCAATGACGGATCCAAGGATAATGAAGAAAGATGAGAGAAAGCTCTTACTTGAAAAACTAGGTGAGATAGATCCGAGGATAGCTAGGAACCCGTCTGAACTAGAGGAAGAAGTTATTGATCCATACGATACAACCATTCATAGATTGAAAGCATCAGTGGATAAGAAGTATGCGATGGAACTTGAAAGAAAGGTAGAAATGCTTTAAGAAATGCTTAAAGCATCAATTCCCTAACTTAAACCCAGATTAAACCAGATTAAAATTTGCTTCCCTGTCTTTCTCCTATTTCCCCTGTTTCATTTGGTTTTTACTCCTAGATAGGTTTTTGCAAGGGTTTTAAACATTTTCTCAGTTGTCAAGTGGAGGATTCTTGAAATAGCTGATTTTTTCGGGTAAAACCTTATCTCTCCTTCTTTATAATTTCTATATATTTTCTCTATTGCTTCCTCAAAGGATTTCACGTTGTAGCAGTCATTTGCTGCCTTAACCGTGACAAGAAAAAGGAAGTTTATTGGTTTAACGAAGTTTTTCATAAGGAAATCAATTAATTCTTCTTCTCCCTTCTTCTCTTCAAGAAATTTCCTGAGGGTTAAGCCGCCTTCTCCCTTCCTGTCTATGTCAAGCAAAATCAAGTTGGTTGGAACACTTTTAGTCATTTTAACAGCCCATGCACCTATTATCTCCCTATCTTCAACTATCACTATGGCTATGTAGTGTTCAAGGGATCCGAACAATGTTCTTATGGCGAACTTAGACTTGTTTATTGTACAGAGGATTCCCGGGTTAAAAAGCGGCGATATAAGGGCTTCTCCACCGATTTTTCCATCTAAATAAGCCCTTCCAGTCTTGACGTTTTGAAGCAAGAAGTTCATGTAGTTCCTCATTAGTTTTTCAGGCAAACCATGGCTTGCCAGCTCCAGGTAAAATGAATTGGGAATACTAATTTCTTCGTCTTTCATCTACACATCGCCAGAAGTTTTTGGAAATAATATGGGTAGGTTCAAACTATTGTTTATTAGTTATGGCTTTTAACACAAATTCGGTTAAGTCGTAAATTTTTATTTCACTGTTTCCTCCAGCTTCTAGAAAGGCTGTTTTACAAAAGGGACAGGTTGAAACAAGAGCGTCAGCACCTGTTTCCACGGCCTCAGCCAGTCTTGACGAGGCTGTTCTTCTAGCTAGCTTCTCATGTGCAAACCTGACTCCTGCACCGAAGCCGCAGCAAAAGGAAAAGTTTCTGTTCCTTTTCATTTCCACCAATTTGTCAGCGGTTTTCATCAGAACGTCCCTAGGTTCATTGAAAACTCCAAGTTGCCTTCCAAGGTGGCAGGGGTCATGGTACGTCACAGTTACCTTCACCTTATTAATTAGGCTCCCGGAAAGTTTGTTGCTCAGGAACTGTGAAATGTGTTGCATCTCAAAATCCATTTCTTCCCCTATTATGTTAGGGTAGTCTTGCTTGAACGTTTTATAACAGCCTGCACAGGAAAATATCACTTTTGAAGGCTTCCTCTTCTTTATTTCTAGGACGTTGTGCCTTGCCAGTTTCGCTGCAATTCTTTTGAAGCCTGTTCTGAACAGGGGGGACCCGCAGCACCATTCATCTGATCCAAGCAAGGTGAAATCTATGTTCAGGCGTCTTAATAACTTGATCGTTGCTTCAGCGATTTCTTTTCTCCTAAACGTTGAGGTGCACCCTACAAAATAAACTACGTCGCACCCCCTTCTCCTCCCAGTTGCTTCACCCTTTAAGGCATCCTTGTTTTCAGGGGATCCATTGTAGGGGTTCTTGTTTTTTTCCACCCTCTCAGCCAGTTCACCGTACTTAGGTGGATGCACTCCCTCCCTAACAATTTCCGCCCTTAACTCCTCAAAGAAATCAATAAGCTTAAGCTCCCCGCCAATGTTTTCGTTTTTACATATTTCAGCGCATGCGCCGCAAAGAGTACATTTATACATGAGGTGGGAAATGTCTTTTAGGCTGATTAATCCTTCCAGAAGGGCTTCAGTTGCAATTATCCTTCCACCTGCACTGTAACTGTAGTATCCATAGTAATTTGAGGGTGGACAGGGCAAGCTGACTTTTTCATCGCCTAGCCAGCACTCGTTACATCTCCAACAGCTTTTAAGGAGCCTCAGGCGATCACTCACTCCTTCCAGCACTCTCTTCACCAGGCTATGTGGGCAGTATCCCCGGGTTTAAGATATTATTTGGGTCAAGTGCACGCTTAACTTTCCTGTACAATTCAAAGTAGGGTTCAGCTAATGGAGACAATGCTGCTGTAAGGAAGCTGAAGGCTTTAAATTCCTTATAAACCCAAAGATTCATTTCTAAAGCCATAGACCTTGCAAAGGACTCATTCAACGGGTCAAGAAACGAAATAAATTCAATATAAATCGACCTGCCCCCGTCAAATGGCTGTGAGAAGTAAGTTACGTTTGAAACACCGTGGACTTCCTTAAACCTTTTAAGGACTTTTGAAGCCATTAAACCAGCTGTCTCTGGTCTAACAACAACCGGAACGGAAACGGCGTTTCCAAGCCTAGATAAATACATCCAGTTACTGGAAACCTTGCTTTCACAGTATTCATCAATAACTGTCCTTAAGAAGCCTGGAAAAATTTTTTCCAATTCATTCAAGCCTATTTCTTCCCCGCCCTTTTCTTTAGCCATCAGAACCGATTTTTTAAGGACTAACTCGCTTACCTCGTCGTTTCCCATGAACGACACAAGCACGTAGTTATGTTTATAGTTTTCAGGCGTCTTCCAAGGTGCAAGTGACAGGTAATTCTCAGGTTTTCTTCCCTCAGTACTTCTGGATAAAGCCTCCACAATCCCCCAATGAAAAATTGAAACATGATCCACGGGGCTGAGAATAGAAAGCTCCTGGGAGAAGTCAAGGCTGGACTTGAACCCGTTGAAAGCGAAGACCGCGATCCTGTTCTTCCCTTTGAAGGGATATATCCTAACGGATGCCTTTGTAACTATCCCCAGCGTCCCGAAGCTTGGCAGGAATATTCCTGTGAGGTCGGGCAACCACCCTTCAAAACCCCAGTAACCCCCTGGAAAGGAGGCTTGCCCTGTCTTAATAATTGTTCCATCGCCCAACACAGCCTCCAAACAAATAATGTGCCTCATACTTTTCAAGGACAAGTTGTTTGAGGGAGACCTTAACAAGTAATTTCCTAAAACAGAAACTGAAGGAGGGAAACCTCCTATAGCCAGCCTAAAACCCTTCTTTAAGAGTAATGGTTGAATCATTCCGAAGGTTACTCCAGGCTCTATCACAGCGTATTTACCCTCTAGATTAAGCTCTCTTATTTTGTTCATGGCCATTAGATCGAGAACAATCCCCCCTGAGACAGGGAAAGTACTGGGAACAACGTTTCCGCTCATAACCGGCGTAATAGGAACCCTGTACTTATTAGCTACCTTAACAATGCCTTGAACTTCCTCCGTGGAGACAGGTCTCA
>JAOZGF010000169.1 GCA_027491845.1 Thermoproteota archaeon
AAAACAATGTTGTTGCCTTCAAAAATAACTTCCCTAACCTTCGACCTCGGAGATATAAACTCAACCACTAACCCAACCCCACAACCTTTACTCCTTTTTATTTTAACTTTCCCCGTTAATTCAACAATCACAATCAAACCCTTTAAAAAGGTGGGAGGTTAATATTAGTTGTGGGAAAGGATGTGTTGATAGGTAACTAAAATGAGCGGTCAAGGCTTCCTTTTCTTTATAGGGCTTGCAATGGTTTTCTTAGGCTTCATAATAATTTTTATTTCCTTCATACTTCCCCTCTACACTAGAAGCCCTCGGAAAACCAAAAGTAAGGGCGGAGGAGTAATTCTGATAGGCCCACTCCCTATAGTTTTCGGAAGCAACCGTGAAACTTTAAAGTGGATGATGCTACTGGCTTTCCTGTTAATGGCGATAGCTTTCGTTTTTATGTTCTTACCTATATTCCTCAGGTGAAGGCAAGGTAAGTTGAACCAAGTTTAGTGAAAGCTGGTTGAAATGACAGAGCAATGTGAAATTTGCGGTGTAAGGGAGGCACGCTTTATTTGTAGGGATTGTGGAAAAAAAATCTGTAGCAATTGCTTTGTACCTGGGACATGGAAATGCGTAAATTGTGAACAAGTTACTGTTGTAAACACAGTCTCCCCTGCCAAAATGTTTCCTTGGCTAGAGTTTCTCCCTCTACTAGGCTTTTCCTTAGTATTCATTGGGATGTTGTTAATGTTTCTATCGGTTTTTCCTTCTATGGGGACAGCTGAATCAAGCGGGGGAATTGTGTTTATACTTGGCTTCATACCTATTGCAATAGGTTACGGTCCACAGGGGCAATGGATTGCTTCTTTAGCTACGATAGCGGCTGTGGTGTTACTGATAGGACTCATCCTGTTTGTGAAGAAGAGGATTGTTTATAGATAAAACAGCTTGGAACAGGTGTTACTTTGCAGAGAAAAAGATTTGTTGTTCAGGAACACCATGCATCGCATTTACACTGGGACTTTAGAATAGAAATGGACAATGTACTGAAAAGTTGGGCTGTGCCTAAGGGAATTCCAATGGAGCCTGGACTGAAGAGATTAGCCGTCCAAGTTGAGGATCACCCGCTCACCTACATCGACTTTGAAGGAAAGATAGAAGAAGGGAAATACGGGGCCGGAATAGTTAAAATATGGGATAAAGGAACGTATGCCTTAATGGAAAGAAAGGGAAGGAAGTTAAAAATACTTTTGAAGGGAAACAAGCTTAAAGGAACCTATACATTGCTTCATTGGAAAAACAAAAACTGGCTAATCTTTAAAGTAAAAGAGGGAAGTGCATAGCTTTATCCGCCAAACAAGTGGTTTTTTAAAGCAGCAGGGATTTCCTCAACCACATCGGTTGCAAGCAAAGAGTAACCCTTCTTTTTCAGGGCCAGATCTCCTGCGCAACCGCTCAAGAAAGCCCCAACACATGCGGAAGTAAAACAGTCGTTTTTCCAAGAAAGTAAACAGCCGATGATTCCTGATAAGACATCTCCCGTCCCGCCTACAGTCATGCCGGGATTACCTGTTGCGTTGACCTTAACCTCCTTCCCATCTGAAATAATGTCTCTATATCCTTTCAGCAATATCGTCGTGTTTAGTTTTTCAGCCCAACACTTTACATGTTCCATTCTCTCCTTTAACTTCTGTTGCCCTGGAGGTTTCTCTCCTGTAATAACCCTATATTCTCCTTCATGCGGCGTCAATACGCATTCAAGTTTCTTTATTAACCCTAACTCTAACGAAATAGCTTTTAACCCGTCTGCATCGATTACAACGGGTTTGTTTAATTCAGAGATTCCTTCTAAAATTTTAATGAGGGCCCTGAGAACACTATCCCTGTTTGAGATTCCTGGTCCAGCTATTATGGCGTCAGCGTTTGATGCTAACTCTAAAATTAAACTCACGTCGTTTTCCCCTATGAATTCCTTTGATTGTAAAGGTTCAACTATTAAGTTAGGTGAAAAAGACTTGACAACCGCTGACACTTCCTTTGGTGAAACGATCACAGCTAAATCAGCACCCGTTCTCAAGGCAGATAACCCAGCTAAAGCAGGTGCACCTGAATATAGGATGCTTCCTCCAATAACTAAAACCCTTCCATAATCACCTTTGTGGGAATGCAATTTCCTTTCTTTAAAAACCCTTAAAAGATCCCCAGGCCCAACCAAGCGTTCAGCTTCAGGAGGGATACCTATCTTTGAAACTAAAATTTCACCGGTTACCCTGTTGTCTTTAAAACCCCTTTTGATCCCGTGAAACGTCACAGTCAACTCAGGCTTCACAATTTCACCTAAAACTTCACCTGTGTCAGAATTTAAGCCCGTTGGCACGTCGATTGAAACCTTTATTCCCTTACACTTGTTAATTAACTTAACAGCGGAAAGCAAGGGCTCCCTTAAAGTCCCCCTGGCGCCTGTTCCAAGTAAAGCGTCCACGACAACGTCAGATTTAGATGCAACCTCTTTAACTCCTTCAAACTGTGAACTATCCCGAACAACGTAAGTTTTCACTGACAAAAACATTTTCTTCAGAATCTCCCAGTTCACACGTGCAATCTCCGTTCTTATATCTTTCTCACTCCCCACCAGTATGACGTTTACCAGGGCGCCGTGACAGGCAGCGTGCCTTGCAAAAACGAATCCGTCTCCTCCATTGTTCCCTGTTCCGCAAAACACTGTGACAATCTTTTCTTTTAGAGAATAACCCGGCTTTTTTCTTTCTAAGTACTTTAAGAGGCTGTTTACAGCCTGGCAACCAGCGTTTTCCATTAACATTAAGGTGGATATACCTAAATATGAAGAATTAATATCTAAAACAGCTATATCCTGAGAAGTAAATTTTTCTTTCAATCCCATCAAGCCCCCTGTAATCAAAAACGCCTCTTAAAAATAAAACATTCACATGAGAATTAAATACTGCTTGCAAAAAAATTGTATCAGGCGACTCTTTTGAACATCTGGATGGATATCGTTAAACCAAGTGAGGTGCCTTTGTTTCAAGAGCTTTATAAGAGGCTCTCGGGCCTGAATTGGAAAGTTCACGTGACTTGCACCAATAACAAGGAAATAATCATGCTCCTCGAGAGGAAAGGCATTTGTTCCGTTATAGTTGACGGCAACGAACCAAACACCATAGGAGAGAGGGAAATTACAAGATACGTGGAAAGAGTTCTTCACTTAATGGAAAACCTAGAAAAACTGCCAACCCAACCCAGCGTGTTTTTATGTGTTTCTTCAATTTCAGGGAGCAGGTGTGCCTTCGGGCTTGGAATACCTGTAATCTGCTTGTTTAATGAAAATAGAAGTGATAAAAGTAAATTAATTGAACGAGCCCTTCTGCCCTTGGCAGACTGGGTTGTAACCCCTAATTACCTCTTAAAAACACTTATTGAGGAGACACCTGTGGATTCCAAAAAAATAAAAACGTTTAACGGGCTCTTCGAAGCAGTTTGGATGAAGAACACCGTTCCATCAATTAATTCATTTAAAAAAATTGGTTTGAAGAAAAATAAACATGTTTTAGTTAGGCTAGGTGAAAAAGAAACTAAATGTAAACACGTTATTCAAGACCTATCCTACTTTGTAAACAGAACCTCTAAACTTGTTGCTGACACAGACATTGTTTTCTCGCCAAGGAATCCTTGCCAAGCAGAGTTATTAAAAAAAGAGTTTGCAGAAGCAAGTGAAGTCAAGATCCTTGAGGGTTTCGTCGGGCTTAGTGAAATAATTTCTTTCTTTGACGTCGTCATCACCTTCGGGAGAACCTTGGGAATCGAAGCTGCACTAGCCAAAACACCTTCATTTATTCTTTCTGAAAAGGAGTATGCATCTGTCAAGTACCTTAAAAGGAAAGGTTACCCTATTTTTCACTTCAATAGCCTCCTTGACGCTGAGGACAAAATATTTTCTTTTCTGAAGGGAAAATGGAGGGTTATTAAGGAAAGAAAGTTAAGATTTAAAGATGATCCCTTTAACATCACGGTCAAGTTGATTGAGAACCTGTTCAACAGGTGATCTTATTCTTCAAACCAGGGGGAAGGATTCCATTCGTCAATGTCCAAACTAATCCAAGTTTTTCTCTCGTCGCTTTCCAAGAATAAACGTATAAAACTCGACCTAAAGCATTTAAAACAGTAAACCTCAAAGAAGTAACCTTGGAGTATGCGGAACTCTCTTACTCCCATGTCCCTTATTTCTCCTTTTTCAACCCGTGCCTCGATGATTTCTCCCTTCCCACCTAAATGTTCGTTTATTTCGGAGAGTACAAGCTTTTTAATGTGTTTAAACAATTTTTCCAAGTTTCCATTTGTCTCCAGATTTATTGAACCTATACATCCATTTCCTGTTTTCATTATTTTTTTACCGAAAAACCTTAGTTTACTGCAGGTTGAAGGGAGAGATTCTTCAAGTAACAGGATTATGCGGGAGAAATCATAGCAAGCTTTTCGCTTTTCTTCCTTTATTTCAATCGCCTGCGAGAATGAGTGTTAAATCATTAACGTTTGTACCCGTTGGCCCTGTTACAATGAGGCTTCCAAGCTTCTTAAAAAAAGTGTAGGTGTCGTTGTTGTCCAAATATGCGAGGGGATTTAGCTTTTTTCCAATGGCGTCTTTAATTGTCTCTCCTCCAGCTAGGGCGCCTGCTGCATCACTATTTCCATCAACTCCATCCGTCCCGATCGATGCAACGATTAAATTCCTTTCCCCTGAAATTTTTAGTGCCGCGCTTAGCACAAGTTCTTGATTCCTTCCACCCGTCCCCTTTCCCTTTACTGTTACTGTTGTTTCTCCACCGAAAAAAACGGCTGCAGGCTTTTTCAGAGGCCTATTTTTCTTTTTAATCTCCAGTGCTATTGAACCTATCACAGTTCCAACATGTCTTGCCTCTCCTTCAAGGAAAGTTGAGGCAATAAGGGTGTTGTAGCCTAATTCCTTCGCCTTCCTCTCAGCTGCCTCCAAAGCCAAGTCATTGTTTGCAATAATGACGTTAGTTGTTTGCCTGAAGATTTTGTCTCCAGGCTTAGGTGTTTCAGGTACTTTGCCTTCTATTCCTTCCTCGATTCTATCCCTCACAGATTGAGGTGCAGCCTTCCACAGGCCTCTGCTTACTAAAACTTCTCTCGCATCTGAAAAGGTTGAGGTGTCAGGGCTCGTGGGTCCTGAGGCGATTACATCCAACGGATCACCCACAACGTCCGAAATTATTAAGCTTAAAATCTTAGCAGGGTAAGCTGCCTTTGAAAGCTGTCCTCCTTTAATTAGTGACAAGTGTTTCCTTACGGCGTTAAGCTCATTTATTGTGGCGCCCGACTTCATTATTAAACTGGTTGTTTTTTTGAGGTCTTCCAGTCCAACCTCAGGGACGGGATAAGTCATTAAAGCTGAACCCCCTCCAGAGATCAAGGCTATCACTAAATCTCCCTCACTAGCGTCTTCTGCTATTTTAATTATCTTTTTTGTTCCCTCTACTGAGTCCTCGTCAGGAATAGGATGAGAAGCTTCAAACAATTCTATTTTTCTAGTTTTAAATTTTTTCTTAGTTCCTTTAAGGACGTTAACGACTCCCTTCTTTATTCTGTCCCCCAAGAGTTCTTCAATTGCTTCAGCCATAAAACCGCTTGCTTTCCCTCCTCCAACAACGAAAATATTGTTGATTTCACTAAACTTAAAGTTCTTCCCTTTAATTACAAGTCTACCTTCCGAAACCTTTAATGAATTTTTAACAGTCCTTTTTGGATTGACAGCATCCAATGCAGAGCGGATTATAGAGAAGCAATCCTTCCTTAACTTGTTTTTTTGCAATTTTTTCCTCCTTAACCTATGAATCCAGCTGACCTGGCTACAAGAGTTATCAAATCAAAATAGTTTATTTGCCTGTGTTTCTTCACTGCCCTCATCAGGTTTAAACCGCAGATG
>JAOZGF010000177.1 GCA_027491845.1 Thermoproteota archaeon
AACTCTCCTGAAGAACTAGAGAAAGTCAAAGATGAAGTAGAGGCAGAAATAGAAAGAATCCTCATAAAAACAGACAAGATAGGCGTCATAGTTAAGTCGAACACCTTGGGCTCGCTTGAAGCGTTAACTTCCTACCTCAAAAAGATGGGGATACCCAGTAGAACCGCATAGGTGGGAGATATCGCGAGAAAAGACGTTGTGGAGGCAAGCATAGTTAGAGAAAAGGATGAAAGGTATTCATCTATCTTGGGATTTAATGTTAAAATTCTTCCCGAGGCAAAAGAAGAAATAAAAGTACAGGGAATCAATGTTTTTCTTGAAAACGTAATATATAAGTTAGTTGAAAACTACACAGAGTACCTGAAGAATCTTGAAGAGAAATTTAGGAAAGAAACTCTTGAAACCATCACGCTTCCAGGAGAAATAGAAATACTGAAAGGATTTGTTTTTAGGAGAAGCAAACCGGCGATAGTGGGGATATCCGTGTTAAAAGGAGAAATAAGGCCTGGATACGCCCTAATGAACAAAAATGGAAAGAGAATAGGTAGAATAAGGCAAATTCAAAGTGAAGGAAAACCAATTGAGAAAGCTGAGAGAAATAGTAAGGTGGCGATAAGCATAGAGGGACCAACTGTAGGCAGACAGATTAAGGAAGGAGATAGGCTCTTCACCGATATTCCTGAATACCAGATAGAAATGTTAGAAGAAAAATTTAAACGATTCCTGTCTGATGAACAAGTAAGTCTATTGGAGACAATAAAGGAAATAAAAAGAACGAGGTAAATAAAATGGTGAGCTTCATAGCGGTAATATCCGATCCTGAAACAAAGAAAGCAAGGCAGATAGAGATAAAGGAACCAAAAACATCTGTTTTAATTGGGAAAAAGATAGGGGACATAATTTACGGGCCTGACATAGGGCTTCCTGAGTCAAGGCTGGAAATAACAGGAGGAACAGATAAAGACGGCTTCCCCATGAGAAGAGACGTGGAAGGCCCTGTGAAAAAAAGAATACTTCTCTCAGGTCCTCCTGGCTTTCATCATAAGTTTAAAGTGCAAATGAAAAGGAAAACAATAAGGGGAAACCAAATAACTGAAGATACAAGGCAAATTAACCTGAAGATTAAAGAAAAAATAGATGTAAAAGGCATTGAACGATTTTTCGCCAAATCTAAGCCTAAAGAAGAGAAGAAGTGATCAAAGTTAATTATACCCACAACTTTTTTAGTTTACCTATCCAGTTAGAATCGTTAATGCTTTTTAGTGTATAAAACAACTTGTGACGGTTGAAAGAGTTGAGCAAAGAAAATTTCCAGCCTGAAGTTAACGTGGGGATGATAGGTCACGTAGATCACGGTAAGTCAACCTTGGTTCAAGCCCTAACCGGCATTTGGCCCGACACACACAGTGAAGAACTCCGTAGAGGGATAACAATAAAATTGGGATATGCTGACCTTGTTATCAGGCGTTGTCCTGCATGTGAAGGAAGTGAAGCATACACGACAAACAAAATATGTCCCAAACACAAGATTGAAACAGAAGTTCAAAGAAAAATTTCCTTTGTTGATTGCCCCGGACATGAGAGTCTGATGGCTACAATGTTAAGTGGAGCCATGATAATGGATGGGGCGATACTGGTTATAGCGGCAAATGAACCTTGTCCGCAGCCTCAAACAAAGGAACACTTAATGGCTGTAAGGATCGTTGGCGTGGAAAACATCGTTGTGGCACACAACAAAATAGAACTAGTGTCAGACATGGAAGCCACAAAGAGTTATGAGGAAATCTTAGCTTTGTTTAAAGAATTTAACCTGCCTCCACCCCCCATAGTCCCTGTTTCAGCTCTGGGAAGGGCAAATTTAGACGTCCTAATGGAATACATGGAGAAATACATTCCAACACCTCCCAGGGACGATTCCAAACCTCCACTAATGTACGTAGCTAGATCATTTGACGTTAACAGGCCTGGAACAACGCCTGAAGAGCTTAGGGGGGGCGTCATAGGTGGAACTATAGCTCAAGGCGTGTTTGAAGTTGGTCAAGAAATAGAGATAAGGCCTGGAATAGTTATAAACGGGAAACATACTCCACTAAGAACAGAGATCGTTAACATAATGTGCGGAAAAATCAAGCTTGAAAAAGCAAGACCAGGAGGCCTCATAGGCATGGAAACAAAGCTTGATCCATCAATAACAAAGGCAGATGGACTCGTAGGTAACGTTGTAGGTGTAAGCCAAAGCCTTCCACCCATAAGAGAAGAATTAACCCTCGAAGTAACGCTTTTCCCAGAAGTTGTAGGGTTAAAGGAAAGGATGAAAGTGGAAAAGATAAAAAAGAAGGAGGATTTACTTCTCAATATCGGGACAGCGACCTCATTGGGAAGGGTTAGTGAGGCGGCGTCCGACCAAATAAAAATAGACCTAAGAATTCCTGTGTGCGCCAGGGAAGGAGAAAGAGTGGCCTTAG
>JAOZGF010000184.1 GCA_027491845.1 Thermoproteota archaeon
CTCTAACCTGCTACTTCATAGCGTCCAAGGAGACAGAGAAGATAGCCGCCCAGCTAAGGGCCAAGTACAGGGAAGTGAAGGCCAAGGTGTTCGTCGTGAAGCCCCCGAGGACATAGACTCATGCCTAAAGACCTCGTACAGCGCCGTACGTGAAGCCATGAAGAGAAGGGAAGAGATAGTGGTGGACTACACAGACGGTACGAAGACTATCAGCGCCGCCCTCGCCTTCGAGGCCCTAGAGGTGCCGCCGAAGGTTACTCTTCAAAGCAACAAAAAACACCAACAAAAAGCAAACACACCCAAAAACAAAAACATAACCAGCAAACAATAAACCCCGCAAACACCCCGCGAAGATCCATCACAAAACATGGTAAACACGAAAGCTCAGCAAATGCTCAACAAAGAACCCTGAAACCCCACAGAAGCTGAGCACCAGCTCAGCAACAACGAGCCCGACCAGGAGGATACCACTTCACGATACATCAAAACAGAACGGAGAGCTTCCCAGGATACTTAACGCTGCGCCAGACTTTCAATTCCCTTTTGGATTTAACCTGCACCTATCTTTAGTGTGGTTGTGTTAGTTGTTGGCTTTCAATTCCCTTTTGGATTTAACGCCAGAAAAAGCAGCAAACATCCAAAGCCAAGAAAACCACTTTCAATTCCCTTTTGGATTTAACGCAACACGAATATCCACATCATGATGTTTCCAAACACTGCGTCTTTCAATTCCCTTTTGGATTTAACATAGGCGGTAGCCCTTCCTCGGGAACTCCGGCGAACCAGTCTTTCAATTCCCTTTTGGATTTAACCACCAACCTGGGATGCTAACGGCTACAAGTTCGTCGTAAACTTTCAATTCCCTTTTGGATTTAACCTGTAGACAACAACCTAGACAAGATTTATGTTAACTCTTTCAATTCCCTTTTGGATTTAACTGCCAGAAGACGCACGCCTATACACGTTTAACGTGCACTTTCAATTCCCTTTTGGATTTAACAGACCCCAAGATTGCACTCAAAAATCTTGGATTTGAGGTAGAAGAACTTTCAATTCCCTTTTGGATTTAACAGGCTTCAAATTATACTATTCAGCCGAGATGAGTAGCGCCTTTCAATTCCCTTTTGGATTTAACGTGAAGAAGGTATTAAGTAGGCGCGAGAGGAAAGCTATCTTTCAATTCCCTTTTGGATTTAACGCTGTGTGGGTGGTCTTTGAGCAAGGAAGCAAGGAAGCCACTTTCAATTCCCTTTTGGATTTAACCAAGCATTCATTACATTCAGCTTGCAAGTAAGGAGAAGGACTTTCAATTCCCTTTTGGATTTAACAGTAATAACCACAGCTAAGGTACGCGACCAACAAGTCGTCTTTCAATTCCCTTTTGGATTTAACGGCTACGCGCAGAACTTCTTTACCTAGTGTTTTTAAGACTTTCAATTCCCTTTTGGATTTAACAGGTTGGCAGGATCCGAAGCGCCGCGGAAAGGCTATACCGCTTTCAATTCCCTTTTGGATTTAACCCCCGAGAAGGAGAAGGATGCTATTAGGCGTAAAATCTTTCAATTCCCTTTTGGATTTAACCCGACGAACTCAGAACCTTTTTCCTGCGCGGCTACATAGACTTTCAATTCCCTTTTGGATTTAACCCCCTACCAGCTTCCATGTAAACGTTATACTTGAACTTTCAATTCCCTTTTGGATTTAACCTAAGCTCTATTAGCCTCCTTTTCTCCAGTACCCTACTTTCAATTCCCTTTTGGATTTAACTTAGGGGGCTAACTGAGGCTGCGTGGCGTGGGGATCTCCTTTCAATTCCCTTTTGGATTTAACCTAACCACCCACCACCCCGCAGCGCCGCCGCCACACACCCCCTTTCAATTCCCTTTTGGATTTAACAGCAAAAATCACGTTTAACAAATGTATGACATCGAAAACCTTTCAATTCCCTTTTGGATTTAACCGCAGGCCTAGGCACTCCCACATACCCGCATGCCTTACTTTCAATTCCCTTTTGGATTTAACTCCATAGGTTTGATAAAGGCACTGTCTCAGAGATTTCCTCTTTCAATTCCCTTTTGGATTTAACCAATTATCTTGCCCATCAAATCCTCACCCTATCTCTGTTCTTTCAATTCCCTTTTGGATTTAACGCCAGGAGATTCCAGCGAATAGGGGCATGTTCGTTCCCTTTCAATTCCCTTTTGGATTTAACGCTCGGCCGAACAACAAATACTATGACATAATACACTTTCAATTCCCTTTTGGATTTAACATAAGATATTCTTCTACTAGATTATTATCAATGTCGAAACTTTCAATTCCCTTTTGGATTTAACCTGCCCACCCAGGCGGGATAAGGTAAGCTATTTCCTCTTTCAATTCCCTTTTGGATTTAACAAGACGAAGCAATAGAGGCAGCGTGGGAATGCTTCAACTTTCAATTCCCTTTTGGATTTAACGCCGCCTGTCGAGCCGCCGCCTCCCCCACCTCCTGTCTTTCAATTCCCTTTTGGATTTAACCAATCGTTGCATCGTCTGCTTCAATTTTGACAGGTATCGCTTTCAATTCCCTTTTGGATTTAACGGGTGGGCGTGTTTATCGGATACAAATACCTGCTATATACCTTTCAATTCCCTTTTGGATTTAACTGGGTCAGGCGTCGTAAGGATCATCCCAGAAACCAGCGTCCTCTTTCAATTCCCTTTTGGATTTAACTTTAACCATGTTTTCGAGGATTGGGTTTGGCTTATAGCGCTTTCAATTCCCTTTTGGATTTAACGGAAAAGCTACGTAAAATGCTAGATGTGGTTGTTAAAAGTCCTTTCAATTCCCTTTTGGATTTAACGTGAAGGCTCAGTTCGGCCGAGAATTTTATATTTCGACATCTTTCAATTCCCTTTTGGATTTAACTGGTTAAAGAAGGTAAGCTTCTCCCTCCTGAAGGTTCCGTCTTTCAATTCCCTTTTGGATTTAACGATTACTGCGTATACACCCTTTTAACTTCGGATCCGTTCTTCTTTCAATTCCCTTTTGGATTTAACTCGTTATAGATTACGTCGAAGCCGGTTACCCGGTAAGCTTTCAATTCCCTTTTGGATTTAACATGGTTGTAATTAGAGACGTTAATAATCAGAGGCTTTTGGCTTTCAATTCCCTTTTGGATTTAACTGTTCATCCACAGCACAGTCCAGATCCATCTGCCCTCTTTCAATTCCCTTTTGGATTTAACTTTTTTCCTCGCTGCGGCCAAGCATTCATCACGTTAAACTTTCAATTCCCTTTTGGATTTAACCTGTTGCGTTTAGCGTAGCCCCATTAAATTCAGCTGTTATCTTTCAATTCCCTTTTGGATTTAACACGGAGGTAACGCTCTTAAGTCTTACTCCCAAGACTATCTTTCAATTCCCTTTTGGATTTAACTGAGGAGAGGACGCGGCTCACTCAGCCAAGCTACAGCTTTCAATTCCCTTTTGGATTTAACAAAATTGAAGCAGAGAATGAAAGAATAACATTAGTAGACTTTCAATTCCCTTTTGGATTTAACATTGCACTGCTGCTTCTAATCTTCCCACCACCCACTCCTTTCAATTCCCTTTTGGATTTAACCCCGCACCGTCCGAACCTTTATAAATAAACGCAATATAACTTTCAATTCCCTTTTGGATTTAACTGCAAGAATATATTTGGGTTTTATAAATAAAAAGTTTTTCATAATTACGGTAATGCTTTTTGGAGAGTTTTACTCATGGAAAATGGTTCTGGACGCTTATT
>JAOZGF010000189.1 GCA_027491845.1 Thermoproteota archaeon
TAACATAACCGCGAAAAACCTGCCTTACTTTAAAGAAACAAAAAAAACAATAGAGTTTAAAAAGATCTTTTCCTATTCTAACCTCACCCTCCTTGGATTAGGAGTCTTATGTGGGTTTATTGTTTCAATACCAATCTACCGCCTATTAGTAAGGAGGAGAAACAGAGTAACACGCAATTTTTTAAATTCCTTTTTCACTATAGATGAAAAAATGGTAATAGACGTTGTAAAAAAGAAAGGAGAGGTAGAACAAGAGGAACTAGTTGAGATATGTGGGTTTTCAAGGCCTAAGGTTTCAAGGATCGTAACGAAAATGATTTCAAGAAACGTTTTAAATAGGAGAAGGAAAGGAAAAACATACTTATTAAGGATTCCTGACGAAGTTAAACAAATCTTGGACTGAGCAAAATGAACGTGAGAGTGCCAACCTGCATGTCCTGCGGAAAAAAAATTTATCCAACAAGCAAGTCAACCCACTTCCACTGTCCCTCATGCGGGGAAACAGAGATATGGAGATGTGAGACCTGCAGGAAATTTGTTAATCCATACACCTGTCCTAAATGCGGCTTCACAGGTCCCTAGGTGATTTAATGGGGAAAATACTTGTTTTGTTAAAGGTGATACCGAGGTCTCCTGAAACAGACACTAAAAAATTAAAAGAAACAATAGCAGGCGCAATAAGTAGTCTTTGCCGTATAAATAACGTGGAAACAGAGCCCTTAGCCTTCGGGTTGAGCTCCCTTAAAATAACGGTTGTGGCAGAGGAGGATGCAGCTACACTTAATAAGATTGAAGAAGCCATTGATAACGTGGAAGAAGTAAGCAGTGTTGAGATCATCAATATTTCAAGAGCCCTTTAAGGGCTTTACAAGATGTTTAGGGGGAAAAGGGGATAAAGGAAATGGCTGTAACCCTTAAGGTAGCTAATGCAAGGCTGACAGACGTTGGGAAAGGAATAGTTAGGATAGATGTAGCTGCAAGGAGAAAACTCAAAATAAAAATCGGGGACGTCGTCCAGATTACTGGGAGAAGGAAAACAGTTGCAATAGTTTGGTCAGCATATAATGAAGACGAGGGCTTAGGAATCATAAGGATGGACGGAATAATCAGGAAAAACGCAATGACATCGCTTGGAGAAAAAGTAAAGGTGGAGAAAATAGAGGAAATCCCTGCAAAAAAAGTTGTCTTAGCCCAACAAGGAGAAAACATAAAGGCCAGTGAAAACCTGGCGACCTTCATTAAAGGCAAGTTAATAGGCTACCCCATAACTAAAGGCGACGAAATAAACATTCCCATTTATTACGGCAAAAACCTGAAGTTTAGGGTTCTTAACCTCACGCCCCGTAAAGCGGTTAAGATAACGCCTTTAACCAGGGTCCTAATAACCCAGAAAAAAATATACGAGGGAGAACACAGTTACATTTCATATGAGGACATTGGAGGGCTTCAAGAGGAAAAGCAAAGGATAAGGGAAATGGTTGAACTCCCGTTAAAACATCCTGAACTTTTCCAGAAATTAGGTATAGAGCCTCCTCGCGGCGTCCTCTTGTTCGGCCCCCCTGGATGCGGGAAAACAATGCTTGCAAAAGCAGTAGCCAATGAAACGGAGGCAAGTTTCTTCGCCATAAATGGCCCGGAGATAATGAGTAAATATTATGGGGAATCTGAAAAAAAGCTTAGAGAGGTGTTCATGAAAGCGAAAGCCCAGGCTCCAAGCATAATTTTCATTGACGAGTTAGATGCAATAGCGCCAAGCAGAGACAAGGTCATGGGAGAAGTTGAAAGAAGAGTTGTAGCACAGTTACTTGCCTTGCTCGATGGGTTGGAGCCTAGGGGCAAGGTTGTGGTTATTGGAGCGTCAAACAGGCCTAATGCCATAGATATCGCTTTAAGGAGGCCTGGAAGGTTTGACAGGGAAATAGAGATAGGGGTCCCTGATGAAGATGGAAGGCTTGAAATCCTACAAATACACACGAGGAACATGCCTCTATCTAAGGACGTTAACCTAAGGAAACTGGCGAAACTAACCCAGGGCTTCGCTGGAGCAGATATTTCTGCTCTCACTAAGGAAGCTGCTCTTATCGCCTTAAGAAGGTATATTCCTCAAATAGATATAGATGAAGATGAAATACCTCCTGAAGTAGCTGGAAAGCTTGAAGTAAGAGAGAAAGATTTCTTGAACGCGCTGAAAAGGGTTAGGCCATCTGTGTTAAGGGAGATCTTTTACGTCAAGCCTAAAGTGAGGCTGCGCGATGTAGGTGGCTTGCACAAAGTTAAAAGGTTGTTGAAGGAAACTGTGGAAATACCCCTTAAGAAACCTGAAACGTTTGAAGAACTGGGGATAAAGCCTCCAAAAGGCGTCCTCTTGTTCGGCCCCCCTGGATGCGGGAAAACAATGCTTGCAAAAGCAATAGCCAACGAACTAAACGTGAACTTCATCCCTGTCAAGGGGCCTGAAATAATGAGCAAATGGGTTGGCGAGTCGGAGAAAGCCATAAGGGAGATATTCAGGAAAGCAAGGTTAGCGGCTCCATCCATTATTTTCTTCGACGAAATAGATTCAATCACATCTAAGAGGGGGAGAGAATTTGATTCAGGGGTAACTGATAGGGTTGTAAGCCAACTGCTTACAGAAATGGATGGGTTAGACGAGTTAGAAAAAATAATTGTAATGGGGGCTACAAACAGGATTGACGTAATAGATCAAGCCTTTCTGAGGCCAGGGAGATTCGATAAACTCATTCTTGTCCCTGCACCGGACTATGAAGACAGGCTGGAGATTCTTAGAATAATAACTTCGAAAATGAAGTTAAAATTGGAGGTTGACTTTGAAAGGATAGCTAAGTTGACTGAAGGATATTCAGGGTCGGATTTGGAGGCTTTATGCAGAGAAGTTGCTTATCCATACATCTTGAAGAAAAGAAAAGGCAAAATAAGGACGGAAGACTTTGAAGAAGCCATGCAAACGGTTACAGGGTCGCTTCCGCCCCAGATTTCAAAATGGTATGAGTCGTTCCTGAAAACCCATCGCAAACGCATGATAGAGGCAATTGCCCACGAAGTTATTTGAAGGATGCAATTAAATGGTTTGGCAACCTGTCCCGTTGATTGACTCCATTTACAAAATACTTAAACAGAGGAAGGTGCTGACAAAGAAAAAATTAATTGAATTAGTTAAGAAGGAAAACCCTGCGGCAACCGAGCCAATGGTAAACAAGGAACTCATGGTACTAGAACTCAACAATAAGATATATGTCACTTCCATTGGAAAGGAAACATGGAAAATCGAGTTGGTAGAGGAGAGATAAAGGATAAAAAAGAGATGAGGGGATTACCATTTTCTGCCGTACTCCCCGGTTAAGCTAACGAAGGCGACAGGCATCAGTTTCTCATCGGTTATTCTTCCTTCAAAGTCCTTCCTTATCAAGTGAAGCTGTTGAAAGAAGCTTGAACCAATGGGAATAAGCATTTTCCCTCCCCTTGAAAGTTGGTCGAGCAAGGGTGGAGGAATGGACGGGGAAGCTGCTGCAACAGAGATTCTGTCAAAGGGGGCTTCATGCGGGAGGCCGAAAGAACCGTCCGCACAAACGACAGTCACCCTCTCCCCATACCCTGTGCGTTTAAGATTGCTTGTTGCAAATTCAGCGAGTTTAGGGATTATCTCTATAGTGTAAACGTGGCCCCATACTTCCCTTGAAATTGTTTGCGGGGCCACTAACTCCGCGAACAAAGCCGCCTGGTAACCTGAACCTGCTCCAACCTCTAAAACCTTCAAGCCTGGCTTAAGATCTAAGAGTTCACAGTAAATGCAAACCATGTGGGGGGCTGAAATTGTTTGGTTTTCATGGATGGGTAGCGGAATGTCTTCATAAGCTTCATCGTAATACTCAGGTAAGACAAATTGCTCGCGAGGAACCCTCTTAAACGCATTTATAACAGTTTCAGATTTAAGGATTCCTTCCCTTATGAGTTCACTTATAAGTTTTTCTTTCTTTTCCTTAAGCCTCAACTTATGCAAATCCACCTATATCAAGTTAAAAACACTAAGATTTAATACATTCCTTTACACATTCCCATTTAATGATTAACTCGTAGAAGAAGGTATGTTTAACTTTGGTTAACCATATGCATTATTAAATCATGCGCCTAAAAATCTTTTTAATGAAAACTTCGAATTGTTCAACATTAATTTTTTGTGGCTTTTCATTGGGCCCGTAGCTCAGCAAGAGGAAACGGCGAGGTAGAGCGCCGGAAGAGGCGAGGCTCTTAAGGATGGATAAACCCGGGTGTCGCGGGTTCGAATCCCGCCGGGCCCATGAGTTAAGTTCAAGTTTTTAGATTCGCAAACAATTTCAATGCCTCCCTTTCCATGAAATGTAACGAGCCTGGATAAACGATGATGTGAGGCGGTTCACCGAATTCTTTTTCTTTCATTTTTCTGGCTTCACAGGCCTCTATTTTTTCTGAGACGTGGCCTAGCCTTGCTATTCCAATCACAATGTCCCTTGGATCTATCACTTTCTCACTTCTTCTTTCCTCGATCTCAAACAATTTTTTAATAGCACTCTTTACGTCAACAAACTCTCCCTTCTCCACGTCATGCTCAAGAAAAATCAAGGTATGTAATCCATTTTTTTTGTTCATTCTTATTACGTCATACGGCTTTTCTGATGTGTAGTGCACTGGAACTGTTACGGAAGCCCCGAATTTGTATATTTGAAGCCCCAGCCTCCCTATAACAGAAGTATAAACAGATATGCCTGGAACAACCTTGGTTTTCACGCCGCTTTTTTCTGCCTCTATTCTAAGGGCAACGTGTGTTGTAGCTATGAAGGAGTCGCCTGGAACAAGTAGGGCTACATTTTTTTCTTTGGCTTCCTGGACTATTTTCTCCCAGTTTTCCTCCAAGTCCTTCCTATAGGCTAACTCAACTTTTTTCCCGATAACCTTCTCGAGGTTCTTCAGATTTATATATGTTTTGCTTGTATATGAATCTAGGTATACCTTATCTGCATTTTTAAGTTCATTCAATCCCCTTAAGCTAATGTCTTCTTCATTACATATGCCTGAACCAATGAAGATTAACATTATGTCACCAGCCAAACTGGTCAGTGATTCCTATGGCGAGGATTAAATCATCTAAATCATCCAAGGAAAAGTTAAAAGTTGTAGTTGCAGGAAGCTTTGAAATAATACATCCTGGACACATTTACTTGATAAGTGAGGCTAAGAAGCTTGGCGACGTCATAGTGGTTATTGCAAGAGACTCAACGATAAGGAAACTTAAAAAAAGAGAGCCTTTCGTTCCTGAGGAACAGAGAAAATATGTTGTTGAAAATATGAAGGGGGTGAAAGAAGCTGTCCTGGGGTTTGAAGGCGAAGATAAGCTAAAGATAATTGAAGAGATT